>NZ_JBYVEB010000065.1:0-19803 GCF_058117085.1 Chryseobacterium sp. CG10_8
TTATTTATTTCAGACCGAGCAATACAGGGCAGTGATCAGAATGATAGGCCTCTTTAAGGATAACAGCACGAGATAAATGGCCCTTCATTTCCTCTGTTACAAAGTTGTAATCTAATCTCCATCCTTTGTTTTTTGCCCTTGAATTTTGGCGGTAACTCCACCAAGTGTAGTTGTCTGGATTTTTATTAAAAAATCTAAATGAGTCAATTAATTGGCATTCTTCCATAAACTGTGTCATCCATTCTCTTTCCAAGGGTAGAAATCCAGAAACGTTTTTGAGTCTAACAGGATCATGGATGTCAATGGCTTCGTGACAAATATTAAAGTCCCCTGAAATAATCAAATTTGGAATTTCTTTCTTGAGATTTTTAATATAATTCATAAAGTCAAAACAGAATTGCATCTTAAAATCCAATCTTTCGATATTAGAAGCGCTTGGAACATAGACCGAGATCACCGAGAAATCTTCAAAGTCCACTCTTATTATTCTTCCCTCGCTGTCGTAAGCTTCAATACCACAACCATATTCAATATGTTTTGGAAGTGTTTTGGAGGCAATACCAACACCACTGTAACCTTTTCTTTGTGCGGAAAACCAATAATTGTAATAGCCTGCTTCGCTAAGACTTGTAGTGTCGATTTGGTCGAGTGATGCTTTACTTTCTTGGAAGCAAATTACATCCGGATTGGTTGTCTTAAGCCAACTTAGGAAATCTTTGTTAAACGCCGCTCTAATCCCGTTAACATTGTAGGTGATGATATTCATTCAGATTTTAATTAATAATAGACTGTTAACCTGTAAAATTAATGATAAAATTGTCAGTAATAAGTATCCAAATGGTTTTAATTATCTTATTTAGGATATAAAGTTGAATAAATTAATTCAGAAAATTTCCTGTCCAAGGCTGATTTTCGTAGCTATTGATTGTTCCATCAAGGTCACTATCCCAAGTATAGGTTGCGCCTCCAATTGTTGCTCCTGCCACAAGTCCTGTATAGATATAATTGATTGAAGTGTCGCTGGTGTCTCTATCGTAGGTAAGGATGCTTCCATTCATTGACCATGATCCAGTGAATGTGATACTTTGGTTATTGATATCTTCATAATTTGCAGTTCCATTTGCGTTAAATGTGACTCTTGCTTGGATCGGGCTTCCAAACTCATCTTCAAAAGTGAATTTCCAAGTCGTATTTCTGACATCTTTGGTAGTGAATGTGTATTCGTCACTATAACCTGTGCCTTCCGTGTTGACTGCATATGCTCTATAATAATAAGTGGTATTAGCTTCTAAACCAGCTATGGTTGTGG
Source organism: Chryseobacterium sp. CG10_8 (assembly GCF_058117085.1). Classification (NCBI taxonomy): domain Bacteria; kingdom Pseudomonadati; phylum Bacteroidota; class Flavobacteriia; order Flavobacteriales; family Weeksellaceae; genus Chryseobacterium; species Chryseobacterium sp. CG10_8. The sequence continues at coordinate 1,310 of NZ_JBYVEB010000065.1, forward strand.
AAGTTGGTGTTAGCGGGTTTGTTACTTCAACTGTGTAAGTTATAAGATCTGTGCTGGAAGTGTTTGGATTTGTGCTTAGGCCAGCAAGAAGTCCGTGTTGGGAGATGTTGCTTGTTCCAATGTCAGTTACCTGGTGCTCGACGCGCCAAATATTAAATGAATAAGGTTCGATGGTTGCTTGATTTGAAATTATTACAGTTGGTAATACGGGAACAACTTCGTCGTCACAACTTATAAAGTTGAAGCTTGCGGCAATGATGATTGCAAGGATTTTAGATTTAGTTTTCATAATTGTCTTTTTTTGATTGTTAGTATGAATCAAAATTAGAGGTATTATAAAAATTGGTTAATAGTGTTTTTCCTTTTTTTTGAAAATACTTTTTCCTTATTTTTCGTTTATTAGACGGGTATTTATATTGTTTTACATTTATATTTTACAATAAATTACTGATAGATAAACGGTATGAAATTAACTTAATTTTGAGTTTTAATAAAAAAAATAGACGGGAAGCAAGATTTCGCTTCCCGTCTTAGCCCAGAAATTAAATAAACTATGAAAAAAAAATTACTTGGGCTCTAATATGCTTATCGGAATGATGCACTCTTCAAGCGATATTCCTCCATGTTGATACGTATCTTTATAATAGTTAACGAAGTGGTTGTAGTTTTTAGGGTAAGCTAAAAATATATTGTTCTTCGCAAAAATATACTTGGAACTTAAATTTCCTTTAGGTAAAAACAGGCGTTCGGGATTAGAAACTGCCCAAACATCTCCTGATTCGTATGATAAACTTCTTCCAGTTTTGTAACGGATGTTGGTCGAAGTTTCTCGATCACCAATAACTTTGCTCGGTTTTTTTACATAAACGGTTCCGTGATCTGTAGTAATTACAAGTTTGAAGCCATTTTCCGCTGCAGCTTTAATGATTTTCAAAAGGGAAGAATTTTCGAACCAATTCAACGTGAGTGAGCGAAAAGTTTTATCATCTCTTATTAGTTGATCTACAATGTGATTATCAGTTTTTGCGTGAGAAAGAATGTCAATAAAGTTGTAGACAATCGTAAGCAGATCATAATTTTTGTATTGATTAAAGTCTTCAAAAATTTTACGTTCGAAGTCTGCATTAAGGACTTTGAGGTATTTTGAAGTCTTATCCGAAAGTCCAAGGCGTTTCATTTGATCGATAAGAAAATCTTTCTCAAATTCATTTTTGTTTCCTTCTTCATTGTCATTGAACCATTTGTCTGGAAATCTTTTTTCAATCTCAGAAGGTAACAGTCCTGCGAAAAATGAGTTTCTTGCGTACTGAGTTGCAGTTGGCAGTATACTATAATAGTAGTCCTCGGAAACTTTGTTGTAGAATTTGATAAAAAGTGGTTCGATCATTTTCCATTGATCATATCTCAAATTATCTATCATTAGTAGAAGTGTTTTTTGAGATTCGATTTCTGGTTTAACTTTTTCTTTGAAAAGAGTGTGGCTCATCATTGGTTTGTCCGAAGAGTGGAGCCAGTCTTCGTAATTTTTTTCGATAAATTTTGCAAACTGGATATTGGCTTCTTCTTTTTGGTTTTGAAGAAGGTCTGCAAATTCACTGTCAAATACTCTATCGAACTTGATTTCCCAGTTAAGGATCTTTTTGTAATATTCAGCCCATTCTTGCCAAGTTCTAATATAGGAAAGTTCCATTGATAAATTCCGAAATTCTTGTTGATATTCTTGGATGGTTTTTTGTTCCACCAAATTATCTTCCTGAAGATTCTTCTTTAGGGAAAGCAAAACTTGATTGGGATTAATTGGTTTTAGAAGATAATCGGAAATTTGGGAGCCAATTGCTTGTTCCATAATATGTTCCTCTTCACTTTTAGTCACCATTACGATCTTCATGCTGCTGTCTTTTTCTTTGAGCATAGGAATGGCTTCCAAACCTGAAATTCCAGGCATATTCTCGTCCAAAAGCGCTAACTGGAACTTTTCTTGATCTATTATTTCAAGAGCTTCATTGACGTTATTAACAGGAGTTACCCTGTAACCTTTGTTTTCAAGAAAAACGATATGAGGTTTTAGTAAATCGACTTCATCATCGATCCAAATTATTTTTGCCATGCAATGTTTTTTAATAATGATTAATTAGTTGGGAGAAATATTTCCAAAATTACGCTAAATAACTGTAAAAAAGTGCTAAATAAAACTGAGTAAATAGTTAAAATATCGTTAAAAGTAATAATCGTTTTTTTTGTGTAGTTATAGATTTTTCATCTATAAAACATCTTTTTGTTAAAAAATATATATTAAATTTGGTTATTTATCAAAAATATTAGTATATTATGGACTTCGGCTTCCTCTATTAACCCCAATGAAAAAACAGAGGGGTTTGAGAAACAATCAACCTTCTGAAAAGAAGATACTTACAAAAAGTTAAAATAATGTAAGAGATTCTATATCAAAGCATTCGAAAATTCGAATGCTTTGGTGCAGAATTCAAATGATTCTTTTTAGAAGGAATTGATAAGAAAAGTATATTTGAACATCTGATTTTTCAGAATGTTTCAAAAGAGAAAATGATCTTTGATATTTTAGAGAAAAAAATAGGTGAATTCGGAAAAATTATGAGAAGATAAATATTATTCCTTCTATTACGCAGAAATTTTACAGCAGAAATTGCGGTTTTCTTCCAGCCTTTGTTGGTTGGAACTTTGTAAAACCAGTTTGAAGTTTGCCAGTTCAGGATTATCGTGGACTTCACTTGGAGTGTAAATCTTGTGTTTGTAACAAGGTCGGTTATTGTTATAATCTTCAATAAAGAATTTCAGTTCCTGATAAATCGTTGTTGAAAGAATTTCTTTGGAACGGAAGTAATACGACTTCATGATCTTGTAAGGTCCTTCCACAATGGAATTAGAAAAAGTAACATCTTTCAGAGCAATCTTCTTGCTGATATTGATGTGGCAATTTTTGATAAATTCAGCAATCGTTTTGTTGTTGTTTTCAGAACCTCCATCTACAATGAGTTCAAGATTTTGATCTTTCAAATCTACATCAAATTCATTTTTAATGGCTTGCTTCACGCTTTCCATTCTAATCTTCGAGCATTTCTTGGTAGAAATATCCCATGAAATAATTTTCCTCGAAAAATTATCGACCACAGTATAAATATAAAACACAACATTATCCAGAGTTTTGTATTGAGAAATATCCATGTGCCATGTTTCATTCGGTCTTTTTGCGTTGTAAGAGCCTTTCTTTCTAGGTTTCTTCTTAGGTTTTCTGGCTTCTGAGTATCCGAGTTTCTAGCGTATTTGTACCAGGTTGACTCCGCCATTGAAATAACTCCATCCCGGATTGCCTTTCCCCAAATGGAACGGATGCACCGCGTTTTGTGTTTGCTCAGATTCATATATTTTTTGAGGATGGAAATTTCTCTGTTAGAAATCTGCTTGGGTCTTCTTTTAAAGCATTGTCCGACCAATGAAGTGTTACAGGCGAATTTTCTATCACTTAACCAAAACGAATATTGTCTTTTTGAAATCATCAAAAAACGAAGAATATCTTTTTTAGCAATGGGAAAATCCTCGGAAAGATTTTCAATCAGGGCTACAAAAACATTTCGATTGGCTTTAATAACAGAGCGGATATTTTCTTTTCCAAGCAAAGTAATCAACGCAATGTATATTCTGGCAAATTGAATAAATGCTTTTCGGCTGAAGTACAAACGGGAATCAAGAAATACTTTGGTGTCTTCCAGATTATTCCGAATGCTTTTGGAAAATTCAGATCCAATATATTTTTCGGAATTTTCATTTTTCCAATAATGGGAAGTAGAACCGGGGATTTCCTTGATGAATCTTTGTGGCAAAACTTCATTTTGAATGCCTAAAGCATAGCAGGTTTTGATATCCGTATGATACTTTTTGTATTTTTGCATCGGTGTGTTTTCAAATCAATTGTAAAGATATGGCAAATAAAAAAAATAATTCTTCAGAACAAACGATGGCAAAATTGGTTCAGGAAATGGAAAAGCAGGGTCTTCGCTCAGAAGAAGAGATTAGAACTTTTCTAAACGGAATCGTTGGGAAAAATATAAATGAGTTGAATTTCGGGTTAAATGAAAGCAAAGAAGATCAGGCGCAAGATTTGATCTATGAAGCATGGGAAAGCAGTCCGAAAAAAGCGAAACAGCTTATTTTGCAGGCAAAAGAATTAGATCCCGACAATGCAGATGTATATAATTATCTTGGAGATATTGAGAATACTCCTGAAAAAGCATTAGATTTTTATGAGCAGGGAATCAAAGCTGGAGAAAAAAAACTAGGAAAAAAATTCATTAAAGAAAATGAAGGACATTTTTGGTTGATGATTGAAACCCGTCCTTACATGCGTTCACTCTTTAATTCTGCAAGATGTTTAGCACTATTAGACCAAAATGAAGAAGCAGTGGAAAAATACTTCAGAATTTTGAAGCTTAATCCTGATGATAATATGGGAGCAAGATATGAGCTGTTTTCAGTATCATTAGAAATAAATGCTTTCAAAATAATAGAGGCTCTTCTTAAAGAATATCCTGATGAGTATGGTGCAAATTGGACTTACAACAAGGTATTGTATCATATCAAGAAAAATGAAATTAAAGAAGCTGAAGAAGAATGGTTTATGGCAGTCAATACCAACAGGCATGTTCCAAGATATTTGTTAGGGATAACAAAATTACCAAAAAAGCTGCCGGATTATATGAGTATCGGTTATGCAGATGAGGCTCAGTGTTATGTTGCAGAAAACCTTCATCTATGGGAAGAAACAAAAGGAGCTTTAGATTTTATAAAATCGAAAATCTAAATTGTTTTTTTTCACTTACTTCGAATTTTCGAATCCAAAATATTTCTTATCTCAAATGTTTCGAGCTCTGTAATAGGTTGTGAATTAAGCTAATTCACTGATTATCATTGCTAAGCGGTTCGAGTTCTTGTAAATAGGGGGAGGTACTACATGGACAACATTACACACTTGGACAGCTGCTAATAGTCCAAGTAATACATCCAATAACTTCTCGCATAATATTACCACTACCTCCAATAATGTGAAATTTGCGTTGCATGCTACTGATGGAGCAACAATTGACGGCACGGATTACGAATTTTTCATAGATAATTTTAAAGTAGAAAATTCTTCAAGCTTATCTACTGTAGAATTTGCAAAAAGTGGTCTTGGAGTTTATCCAAATCCTTTCCGTGATATTTTGAATCTTTCAAGTGTGAAGAATGTGAAATCTGTTGCAGTTTTTGACTTAGCTGGTAGAATGATTCAGCAAATTGATAATCCTACAACTGAATTGAAACTGGGCAACTTGAAGTCGGGAATGTATATGCTAAAACTTCAATTTGTTGATGGAACTTCACAGACTGTGAAAGTGATTAAAGAATAGAAAATTAAATTTCTATATAACTTAAAGGAGCAATTATTTTGCTCCTTTTTTGTTTTCAAAAGGTTGTAATGATTAAATTCATTATTTTTGCACGAAATTGAAACTAAAACCATCGCGTAGTAATGCTCAATAAATTCAAAATTATTAATGATCCTGTGCACGGATTTGTCAAAATTCCACACGAAGTTATTTTTGATGTTATTGAGCATCCTTATTTTCAAAGGCTTCGAAGGATTTCGCAGACGGGTTTGCTTAATTTGATTTTTCCTGGAGCAACACATACGAGATTTCATCATGCTATTGGAGCAATGCATTTGATGTTTACTGCTCTTGAAACTTTGAAGTTAAAAGGAGTAAAGGTTTCTGAGGAAGAAGAGAAATCAGCAATGTTGGCTATTTTGCTACATGACATTGGGCATGGTCCATTTTCACATGCGTTAGAGAATATGTTGATGGATAATTGGCATCATGAGAAGCTTTCTTTACTTCTGATGAATGAGCTCAATAATGAGTTCGACGGACAGTTTTCAATAGCGATAGAAATGTTTCTTGGGAAATATCATCGTAAATTTTTCAATCAATTGATTTCATCACAATTGGATGTTGATCGATTGGATTATTTGAAGAGAGATAGCTTCTATACTGGAGTTGCGGAAGGTAATATCAATACGCAGAGAATTATTTCGATGATGAATGTTGCAGGTGACGAACTGGTGATCGACGAAAAAGGTATTTATTCAATCGAGAATTTCCTCACTGCAAGGATGTTGATGTACTGGCAAGTTTATTTCCATAAGACTGCGACCTTGTCCGAACATACTTTGGTGAAGATTATGAAGCGAGCGAAGGAGCTTACCTTGCAAGGAGCAGATTTACAAGCCTCGGACAATCTTCAATACTTTTTGAAAAAGAAGCCTTCCGATATGGCTAATGCCGAAGATATTACTCGATTTACAGAATTGGACGATACAGATATCATTCAGGCGATGAAGTCTTGGCAGAAAAGTGACGATTTTTTACTTTCTTATCTATGTGAAGGTGTGATGCAAAGGCATCTTCCCAAAACTAAAATTTCAGCGAATCCTTTTACAGAGGAAGAAATCGAAGATAAAAGAAGGAAAGCAATACAAGTGTATCCAAAGGAATTTGCTAATGATTTAGTAGAACAAATTTCGCGTACACTTTTGCCATACGACCAAAAGGAAAAATCTTTAATTTTGCTCGATAAAAATGGAGATAAAATTCCTATTGAGAAATCAAAAAATCAAATTTTGTCCTCATCAATAGGAGAGCCACATACAAGATATTTTTTATTCTATCCAAGAACGTTAGATTAAAAGTATCAAAATTAAAAACATGTAATTGTAATCAAGGATGACGCAGGACATAGGCAAAGGGTAGTAGGTGATGATTGATAATTAAATGATAATAAGTTAATAAAGCTAATAACGATAGGGTAAACACGCAATAATTTATTTGATAAATTATAGGGTAGTTTATTCAAAATCTTAAAATATTTGGTAATTTAATTATATTTGCAAAATATGGAATTTACCGCATCGCAAATTGCAGGTTTCATCGACGGCAAAATTATTGGCAACGAGAATGCCATTATTACAGGCGTTTCTCCAATCGAACAGGGAGAAGAAGGGCATCTGTCCTTTGTTGCGCAAGAAAAATTCAGTGCTTATTTGGAGGATTCCAAGTGTTCTGTACTCATCGTTTCGGAGAAATTGCTTTCTAAAGAAGTTTATAAACCCACTATTATTGCTGTTAAGGATGCTTATTTGTCTTTTCAGACTTTAATGAATCTTTACCAACAAATGCAATCCAGAAAAACTGGTGTTGAAGCTCAAGTCTTTATTGACTCAACAGCGGTTATTGGTGAGGAGGTTTATATTGGCGCTTTTAGTTATATCTCTGAAGGTTCAAAAATCGGCGATGGATCTCAAATTTATCCCCAGGTCTACATTGGAAAAAATGTAAAAATTGGAAAAAATTGTAAGATTGACAGTGGAGTCAGGATATATGATTATTGCCATATTGGCGATGATTGTGTGATACATGCCAATACGGTAATTGGAGGAGATGGATTTGGATTTCAGCCAACCGAAAATGGATATAACAAGATTCCCCAATTGGGCAACGTTGTGTTAGGAGACAGAGTCGAGATTGGTTCTAACTGCAGCATTGATAGAGGAACGATTGGTTCTACCATTATCGGTAATGGTACTAAAATCGACAATCTCATTCAGATAGCTCACAATGTGAAGATTGGTGAAAATAATGTTATTGCCGCACAAGCCGGTATTGCTGGTTCTACGACGATTGGTAATTGGAATATGATTGGTGGTCAAGCGGGAATCGTTGGGCATATTAACATTGGAAACCAAGTGAAGATTCAGGCTCAAAGTGGAGTTAATTCCAGCACAACAGACGGTGAAACATTGTATGGTTCGCCAGCTATCAATGCAGGTGATTACAGACGAAACTATGTGCATTTTAGAAATTTCACAGAAATCGTTAAAAAAATTAATCAATTAGAAAATCAAATAAAAGAGAAAACTAATGAGTGATTTGCAAAAAACTTTACAAAAGGAAGTGTCACTTTCCGGAGTAGGATTACACACGGGAAAGGAGGTGACCATGACCCTCAAACCAGCTAAAGAAAATACTGGATTTGTATTTGTTAGAACTGATTTGGAAGGGAGTCCTCAAGTAGAAGCAGATGTTAACTATGTGACCACAACAGAACGTGGAACAACTCTTGAAAAACTTGGAGTTAAGATCCATACTTGCGAGCATGTACTTGCAGCATTGGTTGGATGTGATGTGGACAACGCTTATATAGAAATGAACAGTGCCGAACCTCCTATTATGGATGGTTCTTCAAAGTTTTTTGTAGAAGCAATTGAAGAAGCTGGAATAATTGAACAAAGTATAGATAGAGAATATTTAGTCGTTAAAGAAGTACTAAGTTATTCTGACCCAAGTACTGGTTCAGAGATTACCATTATTCCTTCAGATACTTATGAAGTAACAACGATGGTAGATTTTGGGACCAAAGTTTTGGGAACTCAAAATGCTACTCTAAGAGATATCACCGAATTCAAAGGAGAAATTTCGACTGCGAGAACTTTTAGTTTCTTACATGATTTAGAGATGCTTTTGGATAATGGTTTGATTAAAGGAGGAGACATTTCCAATGCCATTGTTTATGTGGACAAAGAATTGACTCCAGAAACTGCTGAAAAATTGAAAAAAGCTTTTGGAAAAGAGCACGTTTCTATCAGACCAAACGGAATTCTTGATAATCTTACCTTAAATTACCCAAATGAGGCAGCAAGACACAAATTATTAGATGTTATTGGAGATTTGGCTTTGGTAGGAGTAAGATTGAAGGGGAAAGTAATCGCTAATAAACCTGGACATTTTGTAAATACACAATTTGCAAAAAAACTGAATCGTCAATGGAAATTGATGAAGAAGAAAAATGTTCCAGAATTTGATTTGTCAAAAGACCCTGTATACGATATCAATGGGATTATGAAATTAATGCCACATCGTTACCCGTTTTTATTGTTAGATAAAGTTTTGGAATTGTCAGACCGACATGTTGTTGGACTTAAGAATGTGACTTTCAATGAGCCTTTCTTTGTTGGACACTTTCCGAAAGAGCCAGTAATGCCTGGAGTTCTGCAAGTAGAAGCTTTAGCGCAGACGGGAGGAATCTTGGTATTGGCAAGCGTTCCAGACCCTGAAAATTATTCAACTTATTTTATCAAAATAGATAAGGTGAAATTCAAGAAAAAAGTAGTTCCTGGAGATACTTTGATTTTCAAAATCGAATTAATAGAGCCTATTAGAAGAGGAATTGTACATATGCAAGGTTACGGATATGTTGGTGATAGCGTTGTCGTGGAAGCTGAACTTATGGCTCAAGTTGCAAAAAATAAAACCGAATAAATGATTCATCAATTAGCCGCCGTTGACAAAAGAGCAAAAATTGGTAAAAATGTTGTAGTAGAACCTTTTACTACCATTGCATCAGATGTTGAGATTGACGAGGGAACTTGGATTGGTTCCAATGTGACCATTATGGATGGTGCAAGGATCGGAAAAAATTGTAAAATTTTTCCTGGTACCGTAATTTCTGCAATTCCTCAGGATTTGAAATTTGACGGAGAAGATACCAAGACCATTATTGGAGATAACACTACATTGAGAGAGTGTGTAACCGTTAACCGAGGGACCAAAGCATTAGGATATACCAAAGTTGGAGATAACTGTCTAATTATGGCAACTTCTCACATTGCTCACGATTGTATCGTTGGAAACAATGTTATTATTGCGAACGGTTGCGGAATTGCAGGTCATGTTGAAATCGGTGATTTCACTGTGATGGGTGGACTTTCTGCGGTTCAGCAGTTTGGTAAAATCGGAAAACACACCATGATTTCAGGTGGGTCATTGATTAGAAAAGATATCCCTCCCTATATCAAAGTAGGTAGAGAACCTATTTCTTATGCCGGAATTAATTCAGTTGGGCTAAGAAGAAGAGGTTATACCAATGACAAAATATTCGAAATTCAGAAAATTTATCGTTTTCTTTTTCAAATGAAACTCAACGTAACCCAAGCGATGAATTACATCGAAAAAGAAATGCTTCCAACAGCAGAAAGGGACGAAATTCTAGAATTTATCAAAAACTCTCCAAGAGGTATCGTTAAAGGATACGGTACTGGTAAGGAGTAACTTCCCTTCCATTGAAGAGGTGGTTCAAATTGAGAATCTAAAATCTAAAATTCAAAATTTATAATTAAAATAAAAGAATGGCAACAAGTAACGATATCAAAAAAGGACTTTGCATTGAATATAGCAATGATATCTATAAGGTAGTTGAATTTCTACACGTTAAGCCAGGGAAAGGACCTGCTTTCGTAAGAACAAAACTAAAATCTGTAACCAACGGGAAAGTAATCGACAATACTTTTTCTGCAGGACACAAAATCGATGAAGTAAAAGTAATTACAAGAAAATACCAATATTTGTACGACGACGAAAATGGATTTCACTTCATGAACAACGAAGATTTTTCTCAATTATACCTTAATAAAGAGATGATTGAAAATTCTAACTTGATGAAAGCAGGTGAAGAAGTGACCATCATTTTGAAAGAAGTTGATGAGACTCCACTTTCTGCCGAACTTCCTGCAAGTGTTTATTTAGAGGTTACAGAAGCTGATCCAGGTGTTAAAGGTAACACTGCGACTAACGCTTTGAAGAATGCTATCGTTGAGACAGGAGCAAGAGTAATGGTTCCACTTTTCATTGAAGCAGGAGACAAAATCAAAGTTAGCACCGAAGACGGAAGCTACTTAGAAAGAGTAAAAGAATAAATGATATAAAAAGCCATTTCAAATTATTGAGATGGCTTTTTTTTGAATTAATGTGGATGCCCTGACCTTGAAGTTTTTTGAGTTAAGAAATTTTAAAGATATTTTTGTTAAAAAATTTCCACTGTTTGAGCATGTCATCAATTGCGAAAAAGAAGGTGAATTTTGGATTCGTGCGAGTTTTGGAAATTTTAGAAAATGATTTAAAATTTTAGCAAAAAAGATAAGTCTTGATTTTTTGATTCTTTTGTATCAAGACAAAAGAATAACCAACACTTACTTAGAATTTGATTTTTTTTAGTTTGCAATTCTCTTCACCCATCACCCATCATCCATCATTCATCTTCCATCTTCATTCATCCCTCATTCTCCATTTTCATTATTCATTTTTTACAAGTAAATTTGGGAAATCATAAAAATACAATTTCTATATGCGTTTTGAAAAACCACAAACTTTAGAGACTATAGCGCAACTTATTGGAGCCGAATTTGTTGGAGATGCCAATTTTTCGGTTTTAGGAACCAATGAAATCCACATGGTTAAGGAAGGCGAAATCGTTTTTGTTAATCATCCCAAATATTACGATAAAGCACTTAATTCTGCGGCAACCATTATCTTGATTGATAAAAAGGTGGATTGTCCTCAAGGCAAAGTTTTACTTATTTCTGATGATCCTTTCCGCGATTTCAATAAAATCAACACTTATTTTACGAAGATTTATAACTTCAAAGAAGATTTAGGAAATACAGAGATTGGTGAAGGGACCTTCATTCATCCTTCTGCAACCTTGGGTAACGACGTCAAAATTGGAAAAAATTGTCATATTTTCCCAAATGTTGTGATAGGAGATAGGACGGTTATTGGAGACAATGTGGTTATTCAAGCGAATACTGTTTTAGGAGGAGATGCTTTTTACTACCGAAAATTAGATGGCAATTTTGATAGATTAATTTCGGTTGGAAATGTTGTGATCGAAGATAATGTCGAAATCGGAAATGGATGTACGATTGACAGAGGAGTAACTGATTCTACGAAAATTGGAGCAGGTTCAATTTTGGATAACCAAATTCAGATTGGTCATGATACCATTATTGGTAAAAAATGTTTGATTGCTTCGCAAACCGGTATTGCAGGATGTTGTGTAATCGAAGACGAAGTTACCATTTGGGGACAAGTTGGTATGGCTTCTGGAGTAAGAGTATCAAGCGGAACGGTTCTTTTGGCGAAATGCGGAGTGAATCGAGATTTGGAAAAAGGAACTTATTTTGGCTTTCTTGCAGAAGAATTCAGAGATTATCTAAGAAAAGAAGTGAAATTGAAGAACTTATAAAAAGTACCATTTAGATTTTATTAAACAATTTTTAATCAGTATTTTTGTAGAATATATATTTTTAAACTTTAAATAAAGAAATAACAAGATGGCAGTATTAGTCAACAAAGATTCTAAAGTAATCGTACAAGGATTCACCGGTAACGAAGGAACTTTCCACGCAGGTCAAATGATTGAATACGGAACCAATGTAGTAGGTGGAGTAACTCCAGGAAAAGGAGGAACTGAGCATTTGGGAAAACCAGTATTCAACACCGTTGCAGACGCGGTAGCAAAAGCGGGGGCTAATGTGAGCATTATTTTTGTTCCACCTGCATTTGCAGCAGATGCAATTATGGAAGCTGCAGAAGCTGGAATCAAAGTAATCGTCGCTATTACTGAAGGAATTCCTGTTGCTGATATGGTTAAGGTTAAATCTTATATCGCTGACAGAGACTGCAGATTAATTGGACCTAACTGCCCTGGAATTATTACTTCTGATGAGGCAAAAATTGGTATTATGCCAGGATTTGTATTCAAAAAAGGAAAAGTTGGAATCGTTTCTAAGTCTGGTACTTTAACTTACGAAGCAGCTGACCAAGTAGTGAGAGCTGGTTACGGAATTTCTACCGCAATCGGAATTGGGGGAGACCCGATTATTGGGACTACAACCAAAGAAGCTTTGGAATTGTTCATCAATGATCCAGAGACAGAAGCGGTAGTGATGATTGGAGAAATCGGAGGAAGTCTAGAAGCTGAAGCTGCAAGATATTATAAAGCGAGTGGTTCGACGAAACCAGTTGTTGGATTTATCGCTGGTCAAACAGCTCCTAAAGGAAGAACGATGGGACACGCAGGTGCAATTGTTGGTGGAGATGAAGATACAGCACAAGCTAAAATGGAAATTATGAGAGCTAACGGAATCAACGTGGTAGATTCTCCAGCGGATATCGGTAAAACGATCGCTAAAATTTTAGCATAGTATTAGAAAACACAAAGTTTATGAGAAAAATATTTTTAGCATTAGGACTTATTTTGTCGGTTTTTAGTTTCGCTCAAGTTGAAACTCAAAATATCCGATATGGAGTTACTGGTGGATTGAATTATTCTAGAATTAGAAACGCACATAACCCTTCCGGTCCAAGATATACTTTTCAAGCTGGGGTTTTGGCTTTGATTCCAATTGACAGCGATGACCAGTTCTATTTACAACCAGAAGTAGAATATTATGGTGGAGGTGAAACGGGAAAGGATAAAAATGCAAAAGGATCAGCTGGTTACGATGCTGTATATGCAGACAATTACATCAGTGTTCCTATTCTTTTTAAGGGATATTTCTCTGAAGCAGAATCTGAGTTTTTTGCAGTCGTTGGCCCAAGATTTAATTTCAGATTGAATCAAAAGATTTCAGATCCTGCTCAGTTATACTATACTGTAAATGGTGATGATCCAAAACACCCTGATGTTAATGGTAAATCTAGTGGATTCAACATTGCTGCTAGTTTTGGAATCGGATATAGTTACAAAAGAAAGATTGAACTTTTGGGTAAATATGATTGGGGATTCTCTAATGTTTATAAAGGTTTGATGAATGAACCTGGAAATGACCCAAATATTTCCGGTAAGAAGACTCAACATGTATTAAGTATTGGACTTAATTATATTTTTGACTAAGAAAGCAAAATATAGACTTAACATAAAATCGCTGATTATTTCAGCGATTTTTTTATTTTTAAAACAAAAATTAATGATCAAAGAAAGTATTTCTTGGGAGGACTTCGAAAAATTAGATATCAGAGTAGGAACCATTATTTCTGCCGAATATTTTGAAGGCGTACGTAATCCAGCAATCAAACTTCAAATTGATTTTGGAGATTTGGGTGTCAAAAATTCTTCTGCACAAATAACAAAGTTATATCAACCAGAAGAATTGATACGAAAGCAAATTGTAGCCGTCGTCAATTTTCCCCCAAAACAAATCAAAAACTTCTTTAGCGAAGTTTTGGTCATGGGAATTTATGGAGAAGAAGGAGCGGTCACTCTTCTTTCTTCTGACAAGGTTGTAAAAAATGGTTCTAAAATAGGATAAATTAGAGCTAATTAAATGTTGGTATTTTCCAAAATAATAGCATAACCTTGGCCAACACCGATACACATCGTCGCTAAAGCATATTTCTTTCCAGTTTTTTGCAATTCAAGAGCAGCAGAATAGGTAATTCTCGTTCCGCTCATGCCAAGAGGATGGCCAAGAGCAATGGCTCCGCCATTAACGTTTACTCGAGCATCATCGTTAGAAATTCCCAACTCTTTAAAGCAAGCTATGCTTTGTGCTGCAAAAGCTTCATTGATCTCGATAATGTCGATTTGGTTAAGTGTTAGTCCAGCTCTTTTCAGAGCCAAATGAGTAGCGTCAACTGGTCCAATTCCCATGATTCTTGGTTCTACACCCACCACTGCAGAAGTAACGATTTTTGCAAGAGGTTTTAGACCATATGCTTTGACTGCGTCTTCTGAAGCAATAATCGTTGCAGCTGCTCCATCATTAAGACCAGAAGCATTTCCTGCGGTTACCGTTCCATTTTCTTTTGCGAAGGCAGGACGCAGTTTTCCAAGAACTTCAAGAGAGGTGTTGGGTTTGATAAATTCGTCTCGATTGATAACAATAGGTTCACCTTTTCTTTGAGGAATGACAATGTCAGAAATTTCTTCAGCCAATCGTCCAGTCGTTTGAGCTTTTACGGCTTTCATTTGCGAATTTAACGCAAATTCGTCTTGTTCATTACGTGAGATTTGATACATTTCAGCCAGATTTTCGGCTGTTTTTCCCATCGCTTCGGTTCCGTACATTTTTTCCATTTCAGGATTAACAAAACGCCATCCAAAACTGGTATCATACATTTTGGAATCTGTTCCAAATGCAGATTCGGGTTTGGAAATTGCGTAGGGAGCTCGGGTCATTCCTTCGACGCCACCAGCAATAAAAATATCACCTTCTCCTGCCTTAATTGCACGGTTGGCTTGTGCAATCGCACTCATCCCGGAAGCGCACAATCTATTGACCGTTTCTCCAGGCACGGTTGTCGGTAGTCCTGCTAACAAAGAAGCCATTCTTGCGACATTTCGGTTGTCTTCTCCAGCTTGATTAGCGCAACCGATGATGACATCATCAATTTTGTCAAAAGGTATCTCAGAATTCTTTTTCATGAGACTTTTGATGACAGAAGCAAGAAGATCGTCGGTTCTGACAGCAGCTAAGCTTCCTTTGAAATTTCCAATGGCTGAGCGAGTTCCGTCGATAAGATAGGCGTTCTTCATATATAGGTTTTGTTATTTTGATGAGGAGCGTAAATGTACAAAATTTTAAAAATCTTTACCTGAAATCTTTGTCGAAAGTAAGGTGTGGATAAAACATAACCAACTTAGATAATAAACTGAAAAAAAGGAGAAGTCTTAAAAGGGGATTTTTCCCCTTTTTTAGTTAAGCGATGTCAAGTAATTTTGATATTCTAATATAACCTTATAAAATCGTAGATATATGAGTGCCAACAACCAAATCAGTGTTGAGATTCCACAAGCAGTGCTTGATGAGGTTTCTCAGAAGTTACAAGATTGCAAAACTGCACTTGCTCCTTACTTACAGGCTTTAACGGCAGACCAAAGAATGTCACTTTTCAAAATGGGCGATAAGACTTTGGCTACAGTACAAAAAATCAAAAACTATCTAATTACCAACCCAGAGTTTGCTCCGGCGTATATGAGTCAAGAAGAATTTCTGAAGGATGTAGCGGTGACAGAAGCGCTTACCCCTTTATCCAATTTGGCTCAGCAACTGGCGACGGATATCTCCGACACGATGATGTTGGCAGGGAGTGAAGCACTGACTGCGGGGATGCTATACTACGGAACGGTAAAAGAAGCTGCAACAAAAGGGGTGACGACTGCTAATCCGGTGTATGATGATCTTAAGATGCGTTTTAGTAAGCGTATTAACAAAACACCACCCACGACCTCTTAGGAAGTAGCTTTTTGCAAATCCTTATAAGCTTTTAGGTTCTACAAATTATCTAAAAGCTTATTTTTTTATGCTTTTTGCAAATAGTTAGATCGTAATAGCACATACACTAAAACTAATAGCAACAATTAAAAGGCTCAAAACTTCTTACAAAGGACTTTTTTGCCAACACAAAAAGGGATGAGGTTAAATACAATAATTAGAGATCCTGTAATTTTTGTTGAAGCGTTAGGTTTTCTTGTTTTAGAAGTTGTAGTTCTTCTTCTAATTTTGTAATATATTTTTTTTGTGTTTCAAGAAAAAAATCGGGGATATTGGAGTAGGTAATATTACTCCCTGAATGGTCGTGAAAAGTAGAATTATCAAATTGAAAAGAAAATTTTGAATTATCTTCCTTTATTTCTTCTACAGGGACTTCCAATATTTTAGCAATTTTTTCCCATTCTTCATCGTAGATGCGTACTTCTCCTCTTTCTTTGCGAGAGTAATTAGAGGTATCTGTATTTAATATTTTTGCCATTTGTTCTTGTGAAAACCCCTTTTGCTTTCTACAGTTGCGTAGTTTCTCGTGTAGCATTTATTTTGTTTTTTTTGTAAAAATGTATAAATTGTACGAAAATTGCAAGAAAATTGCAAAAAAAATGCAAATTTTATTGGTGATTCTTCTAAGTATTGTTTGTAATTTTGTTTAATAACCAAATAAAAATTAAGTTATGGAAAAATTAAAAACTTTTAAAATGAAGCGTAATCAACTTCATAAATGTATTGGTGGAGCCGGAATCTACGACCCTTCTGCAGGAGATACAAGTTTATCCCCAAATCTTGATGGATCTTATACAAAATTTACATCAGGAAATCCGAGTCCTAATGTGGAAATGCGAGATCGTGAAACGTATAATTCAGCGGGAGATCTTCTTTACAGTAAGACTGTGTGGGTACATAATGGAGGAGTATAAATAAAAATAAAAACATATTATTATGAAAAGATTAGAAAAAAATCAGAAATTAATTGATAAATCAATTGACCTTGAAAAAATATGGGGAGGAGGTACTAAGACTTCATATAAGACTTGGAGTACTAAAAGTTATGGCATTACGAATACATGGTATTATAGAGATGAGTGGAATGATACTGATAATGATGGTGTTTTTGATTATGGTACTGAACAAGGTTGTGAGCAGTTATACTATAATATTCAACCGAATCTTAGTAGTAGCGTTTGTGACTTATAGTCTTAATAATAAATAGACATAAGAATTATTCAATAGGCTTTACTTTACATAAAGCCTATTTTTTTCAAAGTATCTTTTTTGTATCTAAAAAAAATTATTATTTCAACCTTAATCATTGAATAAAAGTATAAATTTTTGCAAATTGTAATGTAAATAGGTGTAATATAATAATCAATTGGAAAGAACAGTACTTTAATCTTTTATGTCAAAAAAGAATTAATTATAATAAGTGTTATTAAAAATGAAAAGTCTTTTTTTTCTCCTATTAGTGATATTATGTAATGCGCAGTATAATGTTAATGTTTCACAAAAACACATATATATCGGTCAATATTATTATTACGGAAATGATTATAAAAGGGCTTTTGTAGAGTATCAAAAGGCATTTGAGTTAAATCCTTATGCGCTAAAAAGTAATATATTGATTTTCACTAAAGTTTGTTTTGAATTAAATAAAATAAAAGCTTTAGAAAAAGCAATTTATCGATCATCTTATTATTACTTATTTTCGGAAGAGTATTTTAGTGGTGGTAGAGTATCATTATACAAGGACAGACCTCCTTTTGATAAGATTATTCAGGGTAAAATTTCGATATTAAAAAATAATTATTACAGTAATATTGATAATATTTCAAAGATAGAATTGGAGAAAGAGGTTGCAAGGCTTGACTTTGCAGATCAATACCTAAGAACTTTAATTGCAAAAGGAGAAGATGAAAAGTACTTGAATAGGTTGATGTGGAAAGAGGATTCTCTTAATGTTTCACAATTAATTGACCTAACTAGGAAATATGGTTGGTGTGATAGTGCTAGAATTATTCTATGGCATCAGAGGGGGACCTATGGGCAAAATAATTTTGTTTGGGATTATTTTATTCCGTTTTTCAAGGATCAAGTGTCGAGAGATTTGGTTAGTAAAAGTATTTTAGTTGAATTTGAACGAGATAAGTCAATCAGTAATGGTGTTCCTTTTAAGTTTGATTATTTGCCATTTCAAAGATACACTGTTGAAGATATTCAGAAGATAGACGAAAATAGAAAAAGCGTTGGAATGCCTCCTCTATATTTTTATAAGTACATAGACAGTAATTACGAGCTACCAAAAGATTATAGGTATAATCCT
>NZ_JBYVEB010000066.1:0-19566 GCF_058117085.1 Chryseobacterium sp. CG10_8
TTTGATTTATGTTTGATTTTCTTATTGCAAATTTCCATCAATCCACACAAAAGCACCTGTGATGTAGGTCACAAGTTTTGGTCGTTTAATTCAAAAAAAAATCTAAATCTCCCTACGAATTCGGCTGAGTGAAGTGTCGGTAATCCCAAGATAGGAAGCAATTTGCTTTAAAGGCGCCATCTGAATAATCTGTGGTTGGTCTTTCATTAATTTTAAATAACGGTCTTTCGCGGTTTCCGTAATCATTTCTAATGAGCGTTGTTTCACACTAAATAACTGATGCGTAAACCAAAGTCTACCCCATTCTTTGAAGCCTTCAATCTCACTAAATAATTTTTGAAAATTTCCATCTGAAATCCTCCAAAGTGTAGAATCGGTAATCGCTTGCAAATTTTCACGAGACGGAATTTGCTGAAACAAAGAGGACGGAACAATCACGATTTCGTTCTCTACAAAAAATTCGGTGGTAATCTCGTTATTGTCAAAATCGAGGACAAAAGCCCGACACAAACCCTTTTCCAAAATATAATAACAATCCGCAACCTGACCATCTTTCAATAAAAAATCATTCTTTTTGACTTCTATTTTTTGATGCGCAGAAAAAAATTCTTTCCAAATCATTTTCGGAAAAAAGTGGGTGTTGGTAAATGTACTGTAGAGAGTCTGACATTGGAAAATAAAAAACCTCATAAGTTTCCTTCGGTTCCGCTCAGAAACCAATCTTATGAGGTTAAAAGTTTAAAAAAAATTATTTTAAAACTGCTAAAGCAGCTTCATAATTAGGTTCTTGCGCGATTTCAGGAACTTGTTCTGCATAAAGAACCTTGTTGTTTTCATCAACAACGATCACCGCTCTCGAATGCAGACCTTTCAAAGGACCATCAACGATTGTTAAACCAAAATCTTCACCGAAACTTCCTCTGAAATCAGAAAGTGATTCTACCTTATCCAAACCTTCAGCTGCACAAAATCTTCCTAATGCAAAAGGTAAATCTTTGGAAACGTTAATCACCACCGTATTTTCCAAATTGGTTGCGTCAACGTTGAAATGTCTTGCAGAAGCCGCACAAACACCTGTATCAATGCTTGGAAAAATGTTCAATACTTTTCTTTTACCTTCAAAGTTTGCTAATGTTTTTTCAGACAAATCTTGTCCTACTAATGTGAAATCTTTTATCACTGTTCCCACTTCTGGAAGGTTTCCTGAAGTGTGAATCTCATTTCCTTGTAATGTAATTGTTGCCATAATTGTAGCTTTTAAAATTTTATCAAAAATAAAGAATAACAAACGGAAAATCGAATAAAAGTCGTCAAAAAAGTAAACTGCCTCGAAACTAATGTTTACCAACATGTCACTCCTTCGGAGCTCTTTACAATAATGCAACTACTGAATCTACCCAAATGCTGCTTCTTCGAAGCTTTCAGAATAGACATAAACGTCGAAAACTAAAGATTATTTAACCAGCGTCAAACCCAGATTCTCTCCTTCTCTAATCACAAAATCCCTGGCTGCATTTTTCTCATTAGGAATCTCTCCCTCCAAAATCGCTTCCTTAACTTTTTCTTTTAGAATACCAATTTCACGACCTGGTGAAATCCCAAACATTGTCATAATTTCTTCTCCAGAAATAGGAGGCTGAAAGTTTCGAACTTGGTCTTTTTCCTCTACTTCTTTAATTTTCTCAGCAACGTATTCGAAATTCTTCTTAAAGCGTTCTTGTCGTGCCTGATTCTTCGTGGTAATATCAGATTTACATAGAATGAACAAGTCTTCTAAATCTACACCTGCATCAAAAAGCAACCTCCTTAACGCAGAATCCGAAACGCCATCATCAATCAGAGCAATAGGTCGAGCGTGCATTCTGACCATTTTCTCGACAAACTTTTGATCAGTTCCGAGAGGTAATTTTAATCTTTGGAAGATCCCTTTAATCATTTTGGAACCCAGAAATTCGTGTCCATGAAAAGTCCAACCTGTTCCTTCGACGAACTTTTTGGTTGGTGCTTTTCCAATATCGTGAAGCAAAGCACTCCAACGAAGCCACAATTTATCTGTATTTTCTGAAATATTATCTACCACTTGCATAGTGTGATAAAAATTGTCCTTATGAAATTGACCATCGATTTCGTCAATACCCTTCAATGCAGTTAATTCTGGAAGAATTCTTTGAAGTAATCCTGTCTGCTCCATGAGATTAAGCCCAACAGATGGTCGTGCGGAAAGCATAATTTTATTAAATTCCACCATGATACGCTCCATGGAGACAATTTCAATTCGGTGAGCTTCTTCTTTAATGGCTTGAAGCGAATTTTCTTCGATTTCGAACCCTAAAACAGATGCAAAACGAATGGCTCTCATCATCCGAAGCGGGTCATCAGAATAAGTCTGATGTGGTTCTAAAGGGGTACGAAGAATTTTGTTTTCCAAATCTTTGATCCCATCAAAAGGATCCATCAATTCGCCAAAATTATCTTTATTGAGCGAAATTGCCATAGCATTGATGGTAAAATCACGACGCTTTTGGTCATCTTCCAAAGTACCAATTTCTACAGATGGTTTTCGAGAGTCCTCGCTGTAACTTTCTTTTCTTGCTCCGACAAATTCCAAATCCAAATCTTTGTAACGAAACATTGCTGTACCATAAGTTTTGAAAATCGAAACTTTAGTTTTAGGATTAATATGATGTGCAATATTTTGAGCCAACTCAATCCCAGAAGATTCGGTTACAAAATCAATATCGGTCGGCATCGACCTCTTCATCAGTAAATCACGAACATAGCCGCCAACAATGTACACGGACTGGTTGTTGGTTTCTGCCACTTCAGATATAATCTTGAAAAGCTTGTAATTTTTATTTTGAAGTAGATTGATTTTCATAAATATTTAGATGTCAGATTTTAGATAAAAGACATCAGATTTGGGTTTCTGCAAAGATAGAATTTAATTGAGAGTTGAGAATTGGAAATTTAGAGTTCAGCGTTTGGACTTTTGTTTATTTAAATTGAAATCAATTATTTCTCAAACTTAAGTCTAAGCTTAAAAACTATTACTCTCGAATGACTTTGATTCTGCCATTGCTCCAAACTTTAATAACCGAAGAACCAGTATATTTGGAGACTTGATCCCTATTTTCTTCTACAGCATAATCTACTGCATCGATCAACTCTTGCGAAATATCAGAAAACTTCATCGGTGACTTTTCTCCACTAAAATTAGCGGATGTTGAAACCAAAGGTCTTCCCAATTTGGTAATGAGCTTTCTGCAAAAACCGTCTTTGACCACTCTAATACCGATGCTTCCGTCCTCAGCCAATATCTCTTTGGGTAAATCCTTAGGGTTTTCATACACGATGGTTGTAGGTTTCTCGGACAAATCAATAATCTCCCAAGCCATCTCTGGTACCTCAACATAACGTTGAAGCATTCGGTCCGAATCAACTAACAAAATCATTGATTTTGTTTTTTCGCGTTTTTTGATTTCAAAAATCTTTTCGATTGCCTCGATATTGGTTGCGTCACACCCAATCCCCCAAATAGTATCGGTTGGATAGAGGATGGTTCCGCCGTTTTTTAATATTTCTATGATGTTTTGCATTATTTTTTCCAATTAGTCAATCTGAGCATAAAGAAGTAGAGTGAAAGCATTTCAAATTTTAAGTTGAGATTCCTCGTTCCTCGGAATGACAAACTCTATTTTTACGAATTAATTTACAAATACCTTTCTTTAATAATATTTAAATGATGAATATTGTGACCAACTACTAATTTCCCGATCGTTTCAGCGGAGATTTCATTTTCGTTGGCAATTCCAAATTCCGAAAGTTGAATCGGATTTAAATTTTCAAAAAACAAAACGGAAGATTTTCGAACTAATTCGAATTCATCAACCAAACTTTGCAATGTTCTTTCCTCGGAAAAATAGTGCTTCGCGTATTCCTCTTCATCCCATCCTGCAAGTTCTGTCTTGTCTTTTCTCGAAAATCGCAAAGCCCTATAAACAAAAATACGTTCGGCGTCCATCAAATGTTGAAGCAATTCCTTAAGTGTCCATTTTCCTTCTGCATAAGCAAAGTTTCCTTGCTCTTCTGTTAGACCTTTATAGATTTCTGCGGTTGCAAAACCAACCAAACTCATTTGCTCCACCCAACTACCAGAAGGAATCAGGTCAAGATATCGCTGAACGTATTTTTGAAATTCAGTCATTGATTAGACCTTTAGATCTACTTCAAGACCAATTAAATCTTGGTATTTCTCTAAGATTGGATTAATCTCATTCTGAATAAATTCCTCTGTCTGAATTGGCGCAAATCCGATAAAATTCTTAGGGTCTAACACCTCCTGAATTTTGGATTTATCCATTTTGAGGGAATCGTCATTCATAATTCGTTCAATCAAGTCGTTCTCCTTCCCTTCCATTTTTACCTTTTTGGAAGCTTCCATGGAGTGAACTCTGATAATCTCGTGAATTTCCTGACGATCGCCACCTGCTTTTACTTCCTCCATAATGATATATTCGGTAGCCATAAAAGGAAGTTCGTCCATAATATGCTTGTGGATACGGTTTTCGTAGACTACAATACCGTTCATAATATTGTTCCAAATCAACAAAATAGCATCAATAGCTAAAAAGGCTTGAGGAATCGTTAATCTTTTGTTGGCAGAATCGTCCAAAGTCCTTTCGAACCATTGTGTTGCAGCCACCATCGCAGAAGAATTTTGCAAAGACATCACATATTTTGCCAAAGCCGAA
Organism: Chryseobacterium sp. CG10_8; assembly: GCF_058117085.1. Taxonomy (NCBI): domain Bacteria; kingdom Pseudomonadati; phylum Bacteroidota; class Flavobacteriia; order Flavobacteriales; family Weeksellaceae; genus Chryseobacterium; species Chryseobacterium sp. CG10_8. The sequence goes on from NZ_JBYVEB010000066.1 coordinate 4,752, forward strand.
ATCCTTTCGGAACGCATTGGATTTCTTTTGTAAGCCATCGCAGAAGATCCAATTTGGTTTTTCTCAAATGGTTCTTCGATTTCTTTTAAATTTTGTAAAAGCCTTAAATCATTGGTGAATTTATGCGCAGATTGTGCAATATTAGACAACAAAGAAAGAACTTTAGCATCTATTTTTCGGTCATAAGTCTGACCAGAAACTCCAAATACTTTTTCGAAACCGAAACGCTTCGATAGTTCACGGTCAAGTGTTTTCACCTTTTCATAATCTCCGTCAAATAGTTCGAGGAAACTTGCTGCTGTTCCAGTTGTTCCTTTAACTCCACGAAATCTCAAGGTATCTAAGAAAAACTCTAATTCCTCAAAATCCAATAATACGGACTGCAACCAAAGTGTCGCTCTTTTTCCAACTGTAGTTAATTGAGCGGGCTGAAAATGGGTAAAACCTAAAGTCGGCAAATCCTTGTACTTTCTTGCAAAGTCCGAAAGATTCTTGATGACATTCACCAATTGTTTCTTCAAGATCAAAAGCCCATCTCTAATCTGGATTAGATCAGTATTATCTCCTACGAATGCAGAAGTAGCACCCAAATGAATAATCGGCTTCGCCAAAGGAGCAACATCTCCATAAGCATGAACGTGCGCCATTACATCATGACGAAACTTTTTCTCGTATTCAGCTGCTTTGTCGTAATCGATATGATCAACATTTTCTTTAAGTTGAGCGATTTGCTCATCAGAAATATCAAGACCTAAATCTTTTTCGATTTCTGCCAGTGCAATCCATAGCTTTCTCCAATTCTTAAACTTGTTGTTAGGAGAAAAATTATAAAGCATTTCTTGACTGGAGTACCTTTCTTCGAGGGGATTTTTGTAGGAGTTCATGGATGAAATTTAGTAATTATCGGTGTACAAAAATAGTTTTTTTTGACGCATAAAAAAAGCCAAACTGTGATAGTTTGGCTTTATGAATAAGAATTAAAATTGAATTGTATTTTAAATCAATTATTTCGTCCAGTTAACTTTCACTTTGCTCACATCATGAGAATTACTTCCCACCATAATTTCGAATTCTCCTGGTTCCCAATCGTATTTAAGATCAGAATTATAGAATTTAAGTTCTTCTGGAGTAACATTGAAAGTCACTTTCTTGCTTTCACCTTTTTTAAGATAAACTTTTTGGAAACCTTTCAATTCTTTAAGAGGTCTTGTTACAGTACCTACCAAATCTCTGATGTATAACTGAACAACTTCTGCACCGTCATAATTCCCACTATTGGTTAGTGTAACACTTGCCTGAACTGTTTGATTTCCTTTTGGATTTGTGTTAGACACCGTAACATCTGAGTAAGTGAATTTAGTATAACTCAAACCATATCCAAACGGATAAAGTGGTGTGTTACACTCATCTACATAATTAGAATAGAATCTATCAAACTCACATTTTTCAACTTTTTCAGGATTAAGAGGTCTTCCTGTATTTTTAGCATTATAGTACAGAGGGATTTGACCAACATTTCTCGGGAATGTCATTGGTAGTTTTCCAGACGGGTTAACATCTCCAAACAATACATCAGTAATCGCATTTCCTGCTTCACTTCCTGGGAACCATACGTTCAAAATTGCATCTGGCGTATCTTTAACATTAGTTAAATCCAAAGGTCTTCCTGTGAAAAGCACAACAACGATAGGTTTTCCCGTTTTCTTAAGTTCATTAAGAAGATCTACTTGAGTTGGTGGAATTTGAATGTTGGTTCTTGAAGAAGACTCTCCACTCATTTCTGCTGATTCTCCAATCGCTAAAACGATTTTGTCTGCCTTATTAGCAACTTCAACCGCTTCCTTCAACATTGCTTCTTTGGATCTGCTATCACGATAAGTGACTTTGCCGTGAGCTTCGTATATTTTTTCTAACTTTTCATTTTCTTCCAAGTTACTTCCTCTTGCCGTCAAAACCTGAACTTGACCACCCAAAAGTGACTTCATTGCAGAAGCTAAATCAACCGCCTTATCACCTTTTGCAGCAACAGACCAAGTACCAGTCATGTTAATTTTGTTTTCAACTAAAGGACCGATAAGTGCTACTGTTCCAGATTTTTTAAGAGGAAGCGTTTGATTATCATTTTTCATCAATACCATAGATTGAGTAGCTACCTGTCTTGCTACTTTTCTATTAGCTTCGCTGAAAACTTCTTTTGATGCTAATTCTTTGCTTCCATATCGATATGGATCTTCGAATAGTCCTAAATCATATTTAGCTTCCAAAATTCTTCTTGTCGCCAAATCAATCTCTGCTTGAGTAACTTTTCCTTCTTCAAGAGATTTCTTAAGTGTATTCAAAAAACCATCAGAAACCATGTCCATATCCAAACCAGCTTTAAGAGCTAAAGCAGAAACTTGTTGCATATCCCCCATTCCATGATACATCATTTCCATAATTCCCGTGTAATCAGAAACTACAAAACCTTTGAATCCCCACTGTTTTCTAAGTACATCAGTCATCAACCATTTATTTCCTGTAGCTGGAATTCCTTCCACTTCGTTGAATGAAGCCATCGCCGAACCAACACCTGCGTCAACAGCAGCTTTGTATGGTGGAAAATATTCATTATACATTCGGATTCGGCTCATGTCAACCGTATTATAATCACGGCCTCCTTCTGGTGCACCATACAATGCAAAATGCTTCACACAAGCAAGTAGCGTGTTTTTTGCAGCCAAATCTTTTCCTTGATATCCATAAACCATTGCTTTTGCAATTTGACTTCCTAAATACGGATCTTCCCCTGCTCCTTCTGCAACTCTTCCCCAACGTGGATCACGAGAGACATCAACCATTGGTGAAAAAGTCCAAGAAATTCCATCAGAAGTTGCTTCAGATGCAGCAATTCTCGCAGTCTGCTGAACAAGATTCATGTCCCAAGATGATGCTAAACCCAATGGAATTGGAAAGCTTGTTTCATAACCGTGGATAACATCCATCCCAAAAAGCAAAGGAATTTTGAGTCTCGATTGTTCCACTGCCACTTTCTGTACCGCATTAATCTTTTCAATTCCTTTAATATTGAATAGTCCTCCAACTAATCCTTGCTCCACCTTTTTCCCAATATTAGAACTTTGAGCAGTTCCTGTACTGAAATCACCTGAAGTTGGTAAATTGAGCTGTCCAATCTTTTCCTCCAAAGTCATTTTGGATAATAAAGCGTCAACAAACGCCTTTTTCTTAGCATTATATTGTGCTGTCTGATATGATTGTACCGGCTTTGTTACCACTTCTTGCGCAAAAAAGAATGGTGCTGCGGCAATAGCTAAAGTTAAAACGAATCGTTTCATATAGTTTTATAAATAAATTATTTTAATGTTTTATTTCTATGCGATAATAACCACTCATAAAATTGAGGATCCGAATAGGTAGAATCCCAAGAATTGTGATTATCACCTTCAAAAATAGTATATTTCACCTGGTTATTGCAGGATTTAAGCTTCTGGAACATCGTTGTACTGTTTTCCAATGGAACCACATCATCCAAAGCTCCGTGAAAAATCCATATAGGTTTATCCTTCAGTACGTCACAAGCTCGAGACAATGCTGGTCTATGCATTGGTCCACAAACTGGAGCAATGGCTGCAAATAATTCCGAATGTTCATCGGCTAACTTCCAACTTCCCCAACCCCCCATCGAAAGACCAGTTAAGTAAATCCTCGATTGATCTATGGGATATGTTTTGATGATATATTGCAAAAGTTCGTACACAGCACGAGTGTCCCAATATACACCATTAGGACATTGCGGAGCCAAAATCGCGACTTCTTCTTTAATTAAATTCTTATAGGTAAATGGACTGTGAGCTTTCACCTTATCCAAATCATCTCCTCGTTCTCCTGCCCCGTGTAAAAACAAAATTAAAGGATAAGGTTTCTTTGCATCCTTAGGCAAGTCCAAAATATAATCAAGCGATACTTTGTCTTTAACAACCGCATGAAACTCTTTGCGAAGCTCCTGCCCAAAAGCGCTGAATGAGAAAAGTATAAATAAGAATGTGGAATAGACTTTATATTTCAACATCTTTCTATATTTAATTAAAATTTATATTTCGTTGAGTGATACTCCAATTTTTTAAGACCTTCCTTAATTTCCGGTGCATTCATGAACAACTTCCACAACATTCCCGTTCTGTAATTTTCAATCATTGGCGCAATAGTTCCTTGGTCAATAGCCAAATATCTTGGAGTAAACCAATTATCATAATTGATAGACGTTGCATCATAAGGTCCAGCAGAACCAATAAATTGAGGCTTTTGAGTGTAAATAAATCTCAAGAAATCCATCGATTCTTTCGGAGTGTAAGGAAAACTGCTTAACGCTGCAGTCGGGCTAATAATCCCATGGTCATTCTGAGGAAAATGTGCATTATAACCGGTCTTACCATCTTTATTCCTTGAATAGCTCGCAGTTAGTCCCCAATAATTAGGACCGTAGCCTTTCCAACCTTTTGGATTTTCGACACAGTATTTATAATCAATTAAAACTTGATTTCGATTAAGATCAAAAAAATTCTTGATATATCGGTCAGATAGACCTGTCGGATCAAGACCTATATAAGAGTAATGTGCCCAAAAGAGTGGACCTCCATATTCCTCAGCGTAATTGTGCTTAACATATAACGGAAGACCATATTTCGTTTTATCCGTTAAATAGGTCCCATTTCTTGTCCAGCCTTTATAGTAGGTTTCGGAATCAATAGGGTGTGTCGGAGAAGAAGCTGCAAGAATGTAAGTAATCAAACATTCGTTGTATCCTTCCAATGGAAAATTCATATCCCAATTATATTCTGGAGACCAGTGCCAATAGAGTACTTTTTCTCCTCCTTTGGTGTACCAATTCCATTCGATTCCTTTCCAAAGATCATCACATTTTTTTGCCAAGGCTTTTTCCTCCGCATTTCCATCTTTAAAGTACTCTCGCACCATAATAATTCCAGAAGTCAAGAAAGCACTTTCTACCAAATCTCCACCATTGTCTTTTTTACCAAAAGGCACAGTCTTACCTGTCTCTCCATTAATCCAATGAGACCACGCACCTTTGTATCGATCCGCTTTTGCTAAAAAATCCATGATATGAGTCAAACGTTTGACCGCTTCTTTTCGAGAAACATAACCACGTTCTACCCCAACAAGAATCGTTGCGAGTCCAAAACCTGATCCACCTGTCGTAACAACGTGTTTATCATTTTCGGGATAAATGTCATCTTGATGATAACGTTCTCTTCCTAATAATGAATTAGGTTCGGCATAATCCCAAAAATACTTAAAGGACTCTCTTTGTACGCGATCTACCAATTCGGTATCCGCTTTTGTTAATTTAAAATCTGTAGAATTACTGGCAACAGCAGTACTTGTACTTTTACACGAAAGAATAAGTCCAGAAACAGCAATACCTATGGCAATATTTTTTATCATTTTCATTAAAATCCGTATTGTGTTGAATGAAATCCAAGTTTGATTAATCCTTGTCTAACATCCGTAGCATTCATAAAAAGTCCCCAAAGAAATTGGGTCTTTTGATTCTCGATCATAGGAGCAATTGGCCCTTGATCGATAGCTAAATATCTTGGTGTTACCCAATTGTAATGTATTGAAAAAGCATCGTAAGGTCCAGCGACTCCAACATACTTAGATTTTTTTTCGTTATATAAAAATCTTAAAAAATTCATACTTTCTGTTGGTGTATAAGGCATATTGGAAATAGCTGCCGTTGGCGAAATGATGCCTAAATCATTAGTTGGTTGATGCGCTGCATATCCTACAGTACCATCATTGTTACGGGAATAACTTGCTGTTAGACCCCAATTTTTAGAACTATAACCCGTCCAATTTTTCGGATTGGCAAGGCAATATTGATACATAATTTTTGCGTGATTGGTGGTCACCAGCTGATAATTAACATAATCGTCCGAAAGACCTCTTGGATCCAATCCCAAGAAAGAATAATGGGACCAAAACATCGGACCAACGTTTCCACCCACTCCATTATGAGCGACAACAACTGGAAGTCCATAACGGACACCACCATTTATAATAGCTCCATTTCTTGCCCATCCTTGAGTATAAACTGGCTTATTAATTGAATAATTAGGAGATGCTGCAGCCAAGACATAAGTAATTAGAGTCTCGTCAAAACCTTGAAGTTGATGGTTCATTTGAAATTGATAGTTAGGTGACCAATGCCAATAAAGAACATTTTGTCCTTGAGTATACCAGTTCCATTCGATTCCTTGCCATAGAGCATCTGCCTTTTGAGAAAGAGCAATCTCTGATGCAACAGTCGAATTTTTGAAGTATTCTCGAACACAAATAAGTCCTTGAGCAAGGAAAGCCGTTTCTACCAAATCTCCACCATTATCCATTGTGCTAAAAGGCAAGACGTCCCCATTAGTCCCATTGATCCAGTGCGACCAAGCACCATGAAAACGGTCTGCATTTTCCAAAAAATTAAGCGCTGTAGTAAGTCTTGTCACCGCCTCTGTTCTATCAACATAACTATTGTGAATCCCCACTAAAATGCTCATTAGACCAAATCCAGAACCTCCAGTTGATACAACATTAGCATCAGCACCAGGATTCTCAGTATGATATCTTTCACGAGCTAACTTAGAATTAGTTTCTGCATAATCCCAGAAATACTTGATGGCATCACTTTGAGCCATCGTAATAATCTGTGCATCTGTATAATTATTCTCTGTCGTTGGGGGTGTTGGGGTTGGTGTTGGAGTTTCATCTGTTCCTGTTGAATCACTTCCACAAGAATTCAATAGAAACATCGAACAAATTAAACTTAAGCAAAACTTTTTCATCGTGTTAAAATAAAAAGAAGGTAAAAGCATATTCATTGAATACGCCTTTACCTTCGGTTAGTTATAAATATTATTTCTTAGCAGAATACAACGCTTGAACTTCAGTAGAAGTTAATGCTGTTGAATACATTCTAAACTGGTCGATTCCACCATTCCAAGAATTTTTCAACCAATCGCTTCCTCCATTAGCAATTTCGGTTGCTGTAAATTCATTAGGACCAGCTCCAATTTTAAGACCTGTAATCTTACTAGACTCTAGAGAAACATTTCCATGATTTGTCCAAATTGGTTTATTAGCATGTGCCGTACCATCTTTATAAAGAGTCATCGTTGAAGTTGTCCCGTCATAAACAAAAGCTAGATGATGCCAGCTTCCATCATAAAAACCTGTCACCGCATTACTACCTGTCCATTCAAACCACTTTTCACCTGCTGAATCCTTCACAAAGAATTTAACAATTGGAGTTGCAACAGAACCTTCAGTTAACAAAAACATAGATGCACCTGACCAGTGATAATTACTCACTGCAGGCATACTAAAAATATGATCTGTTTTTAAATCTCCTTTTTTTGCCCATAAAGAAACTGTAAAACTACCTGCTGTTTTTGCGAAATCGTTTGCACTAGCATATTTTACATACTTGTAATTAGCTCCCTGAACAGCCTTACTTCCAGGTCCATCTATAGTAGCTAAAGGATTACTGGAAGGAAATTTAGCTCTAATACTATCAACAGCATTCATCAACTCATTGCTTGAAGTACCGTCAAATGCTACGTAAAACTTCAGTGGACCACCAGGAGGATTCGCATCTTTAGGATAATCTCCCAATTCTGGTCTTTCCAAATCTTGACAAGAAAAAGCAAATAATGCCAAGACGGGAAGAAGTATAAATTTTAAAAATTGTTTTTTCATTTTAATATCAAATTAAAGTTTAATAATTAGGATTTTGAACCAAAACACCTTGAGCATTGTCGATTGCTGTCTGAGGAATTGGAAATACTTTATTTCTATCTTGATAGCCATATCCTGATAAAACTGTTGTAGCATCACCCCATCTTACTAAGTCATAAAACCTTTCAAATTCCATAGCAAATTCAATTCTTCGCTCATGCTTGATCGCAGTCCTCATCGCCGAAGTCGAAGTAGCAGTTGTATTAGCCAATCCAGCCCGTGTTCTAATCATATTAACATAGGTCGCTGCAGTTGAAGTTTGCCCTAACTCATTTGCAGCTTCCGCAGCCATTAATAAAACATCTGCATATCGAAGATACTTGATATTTTCCCAGTGATTTTTATTTTGGGAATAAAAGGTTCTTTCTGAAGGATAAGTATAAGCTTTACCATTCCAATATTGTTGCGCAACTGTTGGAACTGAAGGCAAAGTATATCCTGGTGTATTGTAAATGTCAGGTCCTCCGGAAGTCAAAATCGTCGTCTGCTTACGAGCATCTCCAGTTTCATATGCTGCAACTAATCCCGTTGAAGGAACATTAAATCCCCATCCAAGATCCCACGTACCAGATCCTCTTACACCTTGACATTCATAAAAATTGTTAGAATATTTAGTTGGATAATCATAAGTTTTCTGTACCTCAAATATAGACTCAGAAGAGTTGTTTCCATCCATTGTAAATTCATCAGAATAGGAAGAATTCAAAGTATAAACTCCTGAATTGATAACCGCTTGAGAAGCAGACAAAGACTTAGCCCATTCTTGTTGGTACAAATACAATTTTGCCAACAAGGTATTAGCAAGACCTTTTGTAGCACGACCAATATAAGCACTTGCCCATTGATTAGGCAAAACCGCAGCAGCAGCAAGCAAGTCAGCTTCAATTTGAGCATCCACCTCCGGTATCGTATTTTTTGCGGCAATTTCATCAGAAGGAGAAGAAATTGTCTTAAGATTAATTGGTACTTGACCAAAATCCCTTCTTAACTCAAAATAGCAAAAAGCACGAATCACCTTTGCCTCTCCAATGTTAACCAAAGTTGCTTGAGAAGTATCTCCTGAGGCTTCTGCTACATTAATAATCTTGTTTGCATCATAAATAATTTTATAATGACCATTCCAATCATTTGTGATATGTGTATTAGTTGCAATATACCCAAAATTATTAAATACAGTTCCGTCTGCAGCAGCATCGGTAGTTGTACTTCCCTTCTCATTATCATCGGCTCTAATACAATGAGACCAGACGTAAGAAAAATCACTTACTCCACTCTGAGTACGTAAACTAGAATAAAGTCCAAAAACTAATGCTTCTTGGGAACCAACAGCATCAGCAGGGGCTCTACCTAAAGGTTTTTCATCCAACCATTCGTCTCCACAGCTTAATATGCTAAAAGATGTTACGGTTGCCAAGCCGACTAAAAAAATATTTTTTATTAACTTATTTTTCATTTTATTATAATTAAAAATTTGCTTTTTTTTAAAAAGTAGCATTAATTCCAAAACTAATAATTCTTGGGTTAGGATAACCACTACTATTAACCCCAAAACGAGTTGCTGTACCACCTGATTCAGGCGTAAAACCATTTACATGATCCCATGTTTTTAAATTCTGTACATTAAAATAAAGTTTGAGACCTTGCAGCTTATACTGAGAAATCATTTCTCTATTAAAATTGTAGCCTAATTGCACGTTTCTAATTCTAAAGAAACTTCCATCTTCAATCATATAAGAAGAATTTTCTCTATTATATGCTGATGCTGAATAGCTTCGTGGTTCCCAATTAGAAGTCCCTTCTCCAGTCCAGCGATCAAGACGTTCTATTCTGTAATTGAATGGCGCATACGAGTTCCCATTTCCCCAGTCTCTAAACACCTCGTTACCATATACTCCATAGAAATCTGCATTTAGGTAAATTCCCTTATAGTCAGCTCCTAAACTAAAACCATATGTAAAATCAGGTGTCGGATCACCAATAATAGTTCTATCATCAGAAGTAATTTTGCCGTCACCATTAACATCTTTATACTTGAAATCTCCTGGTGCTACATCTCCTATTGTAGAAGGTGCAGAAGACAAAATATCAGCATAGGATTGATAAAGTCCTTCTACAACATATCCGTAGAATGCGCCAGCTGGATCACCTTCTCTAAAAATTGAGGGTGAATAATAGCGAATATCACTAGTTGCTAAAACTTTAGTTTTGGTAGTTGTAAAATTTCCATTAACATAATAAGAAAAATTTTCGTTTATGTTATCTTTCCATCCAGCTGTAATTTCAACACCATTAGATCCAATAGACCCATCATTCATAAAAAAATCTGGATTACCATCAACAAACTTTAAGAGATCCTCTGATTTTTTATCGTAGTAAACAGCTTCTAAAGATAATCTTCTATTCAAAAACATAGACTCAAAACCAAACTCATATGACTTAATATGCTCCCAAGTAACAGCTTGTTCACCAAAACCAAACTCTGAAACGTAAGCAGGATAAACCTGTACAGGATTTCCAAATATTCCTGTTCCTCCTTCTTCTAAAACTGGATATCCGAAAAATCTGTTATTTGAAATATATTGATTCCCCAAGTCACCATAAGATCCTTTTAGCTTCAAATAATTGATTACCTTATTATCTCTCAAAAAGTTTTCTTTTGTCATTTCCCATGCTCCACCAATAGACCAAAACCAATTGAACCTATTTCCTGGAGACAACCAACTAGATCCATCGTTTCTGACAGATGCATTAAGATAATATTTATTATCATAATCGTATAGAACACGCCCTAAATAAGATACCAATTTTTCATTAAACCCACCATTAGTTGCGCTGATTGTTGAAGAATCAACATAATCAGAATTCAAATACCAGTATTGCGAATCATTAGGAATCTGCCCAAAAGGACTAGACAAACTTGCTTTAGCTGATGCACTAAGACTCCTATATTCTTTGTTTGAAGTCTCAAATCCGATCATTGCTGTTAAATCATGTTTGCCAAACTCATTCTTATAAGTTAACAACTGATTCTGTGTGAATTTAATATCTCTATTTTCGAAAGTGCTAATTCCTGTCAATTGATTTCCCGCATATGGAGTGACTGTATTAGTTTCAGCTACATACACATCAAATACAGGTGTATAACTTCTACCATTAGCGTTTCTAAAATTAACAAAGTAACTAGAACGGAAAGTAAAATGATTCCAAAAATCAAATTCTAAATAGGCGTTAGGATTAAACTGATACTCCTTATTAAGTTGGGTATCTCTCATCCCTTCAACTACAGCCAAAGGATTTCCAATTTGAGCTGCTCCCAACTGCTGTGGTAACGAATAATAATAACCATAATAATCAACACTTCCATCATTGCTAAAAATATGGTCTGTAACTTTAGGCTTAACAACTGGAGTAGCATTCAAAGCTGATCCAAAACTTCTCAATTGGGGTAGATGAGAATAGGAACCTGTAATACCAAATCCAGCACGAAGATTTTTGGTTAACTTGAGGTCATCATTAAATTTAAAAGTCATACGATCGTACTTTTCATATTTAATAGATCCATCCTCAGTTTGATACCCAAAGGAAAAACTTACATTGTTATTCTCTGTCCCGTTAGAAATCGTTATATTATTTTGATTAATTATACCTCCTTGTTTAGCAATTTGATCAATCCAGTTTGTATTAGCATTAAATAAAGAAAAATCATAAGCTGCTACCCCTTGGTTTGCTAAGTCTTCATTATACAACATTCTAAACTGGTCTCCATTCACCATGTCAGGACGATTATCAAAAGATTTAACCCCAATACTAGAAGTTAAGTTTACTGATGTTCTACCTTTCTTTCCTCTTTTTGTCGTAACAATAATCACCCCATTTGCACCCCGACTACCAAAAATTGCTAAAGATGATGGATCTTTTAAAATTTCCATTGACTCAACATCGGCAGGATTCAAGAAGTCAATGTTATCAGCAAATACACCATCTACCATGTAAACTGGATTTACTCCATTGATAGAAGCTGTACCTCTAATTCTCACATCTGCTTGTGAACCAGGCTGACCAGAGTTTACGATTGAAACACCTGCTACTTTTCCTTGCAATGAATTCAATGGGTTAGATGCAGGCTTGTCATTAACCTCGGCACCAGCCACTTTCGCAATTGATCCGGTTAAGTCGCGTTTTTTTGCGGTACCATAACCAATTACCACTACTTCCTCAATCTTTTTTTCCTGAGGAACTGTGTCTTTTTCCTGTGCTTGCAAATTGCCCATCCCAAAATAAAATGCGGCAACTAGACAAGAAACTTTCAGAATAGTTTTTTCCATATAGTCCTTAAAATTTTGAATTTAATTTTCATTGTATCCCGTAGGACACAAAAGATCAATCTCAAAGCTACCACTTTTCTGTTAATTTTTATAAACAATCGTTAATGTTTTATAATATGCTAACTTAAATCATTGTTTTTTACTTTCTTTGGCGTTCTGTTTGCATTAAAAACAGGGGCTAAAATGAACTTTTATATGAAAAAATTATTGATTTCTTTAACCATTTTGATGACTTGTGTTGCTATTTTTCTAAGTACACTTAATTCTTGTTCAACTGTTGCAAGTTCACCGATAGGACTTACAGTCATAAAACAAGTACTTCTCTCTGGTATCTCAAAAGGAGCAAAAACCTATGGCGATAAAAAAGCATTCCTAGAAAGTGACCTTATTGACAATGCTTTACCACAACAATTGAGAGAGATCAATAATGTATTAGCTAAAATCTCTCCAAGCTTAGTGACCAAAGAAAAAGAATATATTGCTGAAGCTGCTGCTTATACCGTGAATATTTCGGAACCGATTCTCAAAAACGCAGTGAACGGACTTACAACAGCTGATGCTCAAAGAATTATCCAAGGCGAACCTGGAACAGCGACTTTGGTTCTTAAAGAGAAAACGTCCGTACAACTTGTACAAGCCATTACTCCAAAAGTCGATGAAAAACTTAACGAGTACGGAATCGTAAAAACCATTAACACAGCACTTAAAGGAAACAGCCTTCTCGGAAGCTTGTTAGGAGGTCAGTCATCTTCTGGAACAACTTCAGCAGACCTAAGCAAGCTTGCTTCGGAACAATTAGTGAATGGGATGTTTAGCATCATTAAGGATTATGAAATACAAAATCAAAGCAATATCCTTAATTCGTTAAAGGGTGGAAAATAAAATTATGTTACCTAATTAGAAAATTTCCCTGTTAACAGGGATTTTTTTTTACCTTTAAAAAAATTTAAATCATGATAGAAGAATTCGAGGACGATAGTGTTAAAAAAGAAGTTGATTTTTATGCTTCATTGAAGGAAAAATTGGAAAGCAACCATAACTTTCCAGAAGATTACCTATTCAAATTTATTATTCCCAGTGATTCTGAAAAGATTACAGAGATTTTAAGAGTATTCGATGGTACTCAATACACCATGAACAACCGCGATAGCAAAAACGGAAAATATACTTCTCTTTCTCTTAACACTTTTGTTTTGGATGCAGACCAAGTGATTAGACTTTATAAGGAAGTAGCAAAAGTAGAGGGCGTAATGATGCTGTAGGGATGATTGATGGTTGATAAGTGATGGGTGATGATGGATGATGGATGATGGGTGATGGATGAAAGGTTACAGCCTGTATCTTTAGCATTCAACTATAAACAAAGAACTCCGAATTAACAATAATGAACATCTTAATTTCTGGTGGAACTGGATTGGTTGGCAAAGCTTTAGTTTCTCAACTTGAGGAAAGGGGTCATCATGTTAGAATTCTTGTTAGAAAAAAATCGAATCTCCCCAACGAGTTTTATTGGAATGTTGATAAGAAAGAAATCGATGATAAGGCCTTTGAAAATTTGGATTCAATTATCCATTTGGCAGGTGCTACCATTTTTCAAAAGTGGACAGAAGCCAACAAGAAGATTATCACAAGTAGTCGCGTAGATTCGGCTCAATTTCTGTTAGATAAAGCTACTCAATTGGGGGTACATCTCAAGTCCTACATTTCAGCTTCAGGAATCAATTATTATGGAACGTTCACTTCTGACCAAATTTTAACTGAAAATGATAAAATCATTCAGCATGATTTTCTTTCTGACCTTTGCGAAAAGTGGGAACAATCGGCATTTCGGTTTCAAAATATTGCCGAAAAAATAGTTATACTCAGGATTTCGCCTGTTCTATCAAAAGAAGGGGGAAGTTTGGAACAACTCACCAAGATTACCGATTACAATCTGGCTTCAGGAATTGGTTCGGGAAAACAATGGTTTCCTTGGATTCATGTGGATGACTTGATAAGCCTCATTGTTTTTGCAGTGGAAAAACAAGAGGTAAACGGAATCTACAATGCCGTAGCGGATGAAATTACCACCAATCAAGACTTTATGAGACGATTGGCGAAAAAGAGAAAAAAGCTATTCATTCCACTTAACGTTCCGTCTTTCTTGCTGAAAATCGTACTTGGCAAAATGAGTTCGATGGTTCTCGAGGGAACAAGAGCTTCTAATGAAAAAATAAAATCCAAAGGATTTCATTTTCAATTTCCAAAACTGGATGAGGCGTTAGACCATCTACTAAGAAAGTAGTTTTTCGATATTTTCCGTAGGTCTTCCGATCACTGCTTTATCGTCCTTTATTATAATAGGTCTTTGGAGTAATTTGGGATTCTGGACAAGAATATCGATTAATTGTATGTCGGAATATTCTTTACCAACAAATTCTTCTTTCCAAAGCGCTTCATCTTTTCGGATAATATCCATCGGTTTCAAGTCCAATTTCTTTAAGATATCTTCGATTTCTGACTTTGTCAAAGGATTCTCCAAATAATACCTCACTTGATAATCCACTCCCTTCTCATCCAAGAACTGAAGTGCTTGACGAGATTTGGAACATCTGTTATTGTGTATTACTTCAATCATGATAATCAGTTTATTGAATTAGGCATTTAAGCAATAATTTGTTTGTAAGAGATTGGTTTTGATATAA
>NZ_JBYVEB010000067.1:0-19351 GCF_058117085.1 Chryseobacterium sp. CG10_8
TTTACTTTTGATTAATTTATTAAAATGAAAAATCTTTTTTTACTAGCACTTTTAGTTCATGCATCATTATTTTATTCTCAAGAAAAAAATGCTTGTACACTTGAGAAATCAAGTTTTGTAGATGCATTTAAGGTTGATACAAATGATATAAAATGTATATCTAAAAACACCGGTAAACAAAATACAATTTTTTACACTTTTGCAAGTTGGTGTGCACCTTGTAGGAAAAATTTACCAACAGCAATGGGAATTACATCTAAGTATGATTCCGATGTATACATTTTAATTTTGGAAGCAGAAAATGATAAATGGACGAAGAGTGGTATTGATTATATAAAAACAGACTATCCGAATGCTAAAATACTCGTATTAAAGGATTCTGTATTTAAAGGTGGAACGAGAAAAAGAAATAGTAATTTTATATCAGAAATTACAGAAAGTAAAAAACTTTCTAATCCAGGCTATTCAGCATATCTAATTTTCGATAATCAAGGTAAAGTTATTCATAATACCAACGATTCGTATAAAAAATTAGCTGACGGAACATATGAATCAGAAGAAGCCAATTTTGCAAGAGAGGTAGATCCTTATTTGACCAAATTATAAAAAGTTAATTCACAAAAAAAGCTTCGAAATTTTTCGAAGCTCTATCTGTTTTTATTTAGGTTAAATTATAAATTCTCTAAAATAAAATTCGTCATTTTTTCATAGAGTTGTGGTCTGGTCATTCCACCATAGATTCCGTGGTTTTTGTCGGGATACGCCATGAATTCGAATTGTTTTTTTCTTTGAATCAAAGCTTCCGAAAATCCCATAGAGTTTTGAAAATGCACATTATCATCAGCGGTACCGTGAATCAAAAGGAATTTTCCTTTCATTAAATCCGCATATTCCGTTGGCGAATTTTTATCATAACCATCTGCGTTTTCCTGTGGTGTTCGCAAATATCTTTCAGTGTAAATAGTATCGTAATACCTCCAATTGGTCACTGGTGCTACTGCAATTCCCGCCTTGAAAACATCTGCACCTTTGGTCAAAGCTAAACTTGCCATGTATCCTCCGAAACTCCATCCAAATATTCCAATTCTTGTTTTGTCGATGTACGTTTGGTTTCCGAACCATTTTGCAGCAGTGATTTGGTCTTCGATTTCGTAATGACCAAGATTCATGTAGGTTACTTTTTTGTATTGTGCTCCTCTATAACCTGTACCACGTCCGTCGACACAAGCAACAATATATCCCTTCTGCACTAATAAATTGAACCAAAGTCCATTTCCTCCGTCCCAAGAGTTGGAAACACTTTGTGAACCCGGACCTGAATATTGGTACATGAACAATGGATATTTCTTATTAGGGTTAAAATCCTTTGGCTTCATGATGTACGCATTCATTTGGTCACCAGCTGCATTTGGAATGGTGATAAATTCCTTAACGACTAAATTGTCACTTTTCAATTTGGAAAGTTGCTCATCGTTGTTTTGTAATTCCTTCAGTACGTTTCCATTTCCATCCTTCAAAGTGAAAGTATATGGTTTTGCAGCGCTGGAATAGGTTTCTATAAAGTAATTGAAGTTTTTGCTAAAATCTGCAGCATTAGTTCCCTCTTTTGCTGAAATAATTTGGCTTTTACCATTGTTGATGTTGAGTTTGGAAATTACTTTGTTAATGCTTCCGTTCTGAGTCGTCTGGATGAGAACTTCTTTTGTTTTGGGATTGTATCCATAATATTCGGTGACTTCCCAATTTCCTTTGGTGATTTGTTTCTTGAGTTTTCCGTCCGCTTCGTACCAGTAGAGATGACGATTGCCGTCTCTTTCGCTTCCCCAAATAAAGGAATTATCATCCAAAAATTCTAAAGTCACATTATCTGTATCTACCCATTTGGAATCAGATTCGGTAAACAATTTTTTGATATCACCGGTTTTGGTGTTCACTTTTAAAACGTCCGAAGCATTCTGGATTCGGTCTGAAGTGATAAGTACGATTTCGTCCGAACTTGCGGTCTGATAGACATTCGGTATATAATAGTTTTTAAATGAATTTAAATTTAAACCTATCGTTTTTTCGGAGTCCAAACGATATAGATGAGCTGAAACTTCGGAGTTTTTTTCTCCCGCTTTCGGGTATTTGAAACGCATTTCCGAAGGATATAACTGCTTTCCGTAGATGGGGATGTACATTTCTGGAACTTGAGATTCGTTGGATTTAACGAAGACTATCGCATCAGAATTTTTAGTCCATTCATATTGTCTTGCGTGCCCGAATTCTTCTTCGTAGACCCAGTCTGCTAATCCATTGAGAATTTTATTTTTTTCTCCGTCTTTGGTGATTTGGATAATCTTTCCTGAATTCAAATCTTGATAAAATAAGTTATTCTCGGAAATAAAGGCAACCTTGGTTGCATCGGGAGAAAAACGTGGTTCTTGAACAAAATTTCCGTTATTAAGACTGATGGTTTTTTCTGATTTTAGATCTTTAATATCAAATTTTCCCAAGAAAGAGTGTCTATAGATCGGTTGTGATTCTTTTAAAAGAAGAATTTTGGATTCGTCATCAGAAAATTCATAGCTTTCGAAGCTTCCCTCGGCGATGTATCCTTGATTTTTATTGGATTTGTAATCGTACTTGACGATTCCTCCACGTTCGATGGTGGCGTAGTTGTCACCGTCTTTGAGGGAGGCGATTCCAGCAATTCCTTTTCCACGATAATACCCAGAATAGATTTTGTCTAACGTGATTTCTTGAGAAAAAGCAACAACGGAATAGAGTAGGGTTGCTGCCAATAAAAGTCTTTTCATAATCTTCTATATAATGAGTCCAAATATAAAAAAAAATCTGCGGAGCGTTCCGCAGATTTCAATATCTAAATTTTTAGGTTTAAGCGTTGTAGATTTCTCTATAGTACTCAGCTGCCATTCGGTCACTGTTAAATTGTGCCTTAACATCGTCCATTGCAGTTTGAGTGATTTTTCTCCACTTATTTCTGTCTTCGTAATAAGTTGGGATTACTTCGTTTTCCAAAATATCATAAAGTGTGTTAAGGTCATAAGCGTCTTGCTCATACACTGACATATTTTCGTAATCAGCTTTTGGAACTACAAATGAGTTAACACCTGGTTTTGCAAATTCTGGAATCCATCCGTCATCTGTAGAAAGGTTAACAGAACCGTTCATTGCTGCCGTCATTCCCGAAGTACCAGAAGCTTCTCTTGGAACACGAGGGTTGTTTAACCAAACGTCAGAACCTTGCTTCATCAATCTACTCAAAGCCAGCTCATAACCTGTAAGTACGGCCATGTTTTTGTGTCCTTTGCTTTCTTCAACCAAAGAGTTGAAAGTAGAAATTGCAGAATAATCCAAAGGATAAGGTTTTCCAGCCCAAATGATTTGTACAGGATATTTTGGATTGTTCAACATTTTCATAAAACGTTCTTTGTCATGAAGCAACAAGTCAGCACGCTTGTATCCCGCAAAACGTCTTGCCCAAACAATGGTCAATACAGTTGGGTCAAATAATTTTCCACACTGATCTGCAACGGTTTTGAATAATCTTTTTTTGATGTGTCTTTTTCTGTAATCGAAAGAGTCACTATCGTTCTGATCTTTGAAATCGTACAAAGGATGATCAGCCCAATACTTGAATTCTTGAGCATTAGTAATCGATTTGATTTCACAAATTCCATCGTATTTGTTCCACATTTCATTGGAAACTTTACCATGAAGCTGAGATACACCATTAGCAATTCTTGCCATTCTTAGTGCGCAAAGAGAGTGGTTGAAAAGGTTAGGATCTGGATATCCTTCAATCATCTTCACTTCTTCAAGTGAGCATCCACTGAAGTAAGACATGTCATAACATAATCTTAGACTATGCTTTTCGTTTCCAGCTTCTTCTGGAGTGTGCGTTGTGAAAACTAATTTTTCTCTCACTTTTTGCAAGTCACCACCATATTTTTTCAATAGGTAGAAAGCAGCTGGAAGTCCGTGAGCTTCGTTCAAGTGGTAAACGTCTCTTTCGAAATTCATTTCATCCAAAAGTTTTGCACCTCCTTTACCCAGTAGAATGTATTGAGCTACTTTGGTAGAGTCGTTACCGTCATATAATTTGTGGCAAATAGTTTTGGAGATATGATCGTTTTCTGGAACGTCTGTTGAAAGGAAAAACATTGGAGCGGTGTGGAAGATTTCTGGATCAAGATACCATACTTTTACCCAAACTGGTGCGCTATGAATCTCAATTTGGAACTTGATTCCTGTATCTTGCAAAAAGCTGTACATTTTCTTAGTCCAAGTTGGTTGCAATGTTTGGTCGTGATTTCTTGCTTGATCATAGTAACCGAATTTCCAAAGAATCCCGATTCCAACTAAATTTTGTTTCAGGTTATAGGCACTCTTCATGTGAGAACCTGCTAAGAACCCGAGTCCGCCGGAGTATATTTTTAAAGCTTGGTCAACGGCAAATTCCATTGAGAAGTAAGCTGCTTTTTTATTGTATTCCGGGTTAATGCTGTAAGGCATTTCGAAGTTTTTAAAATCCATCATCAATTTTTTTAAAAAATTAAGGGGCAAATTTATGAATTTTTACGTTGTACATCACTGATTCACAAATTAAGTTTGCGAATTATGGTTAAATGTCATCTATTGTAAAATGGTCATGGAGGATTAGTATCTATGTTAATTTTTTTTAGTATTGTATTGGTTTTCATTAATTTTGATTACATTTAACTCGTAATTTTTTGATTTTCAAATCTTTCAACTATGAAGAAGGTGTTTTCTGAGGAAGATTTAGTCAAGAATCTTTCTTTATATTATCTCAACCGACATCTTAAAAAGAAGCCGATAGAGAAGTATCACCGCCAGATTGACCACTCGCAACTTCATGTGAGAGAAAAACACAAGAAAAAATTAGAAATCCTTCTTCTCAACTCTTTTCTTCATCATTATCCCGAAATTCAATTTGAAAGTTTAATCTGTGAAAGTCCTGATTTTATCGCCAATATTGGAGGTAAGAAAATTGGAATTGAACTCACAGAAGTCATTAATCATCTTGAGCTTAAGAAGATCGAATGTCTCATGAACCGAATTTTTCGAGAGGCTGAAATTTTATTGGAAAAAGAGGATGCAACAAAGTTTCGGGGAGTATATTTCTTAGAGTTTCGAGAGTTGACTTTAGCTGATTTTATCCATCGTCAACCGGAAATCGTACAACAGATTACGAATAGTATTAAAAAAAATAAGGCTCTTGGCGCTGTTAAAAACATAAGAAAGTCCAAACATAGGCGCAATGTTTTCATTACTCATGACTACAATATGAGCTTGTTTGATACCTTATCTTCTGAAAAAATCATTGAACTTATTGAAAAGAAAAACGAGAAATATCCTTACTACGACCGTAGTGTTGACGAATGTTGGCTGGTGATTGTATCGGATATGAATTCTTTGGCTTCAAGATACAGCATGATTCAGGATAAAGAAGAATTGGAGAAGATACATTCGCCGTTTCATAGGATTCTACATTTGGAAAATATGTGTGGAAATTTGACAAGAATTAAATAGAATTCGGGATTAGTTGGTTAAGTTATATTCAATAGGAATTTAAAATGGTAGAGTTATTTATTAAGAGATTTCAGTATTACAAGGAGCTTGGTGACAAGACTTTTCGACAGCTTTCTGAAGATCAAATGTTTTGGCAATACAACGAAGAAATCAATTCGATTGCCATTATTGTAAAGCATATTGCGGGAAATATGCTGTCGAGGTGGACTAACTTTCTGACGGAAGATGGTGAAAAACCTTGGCGAAATAGGGATGCAGAGTTTGTGAATGAATTTGGTTCCAAACAAGAAGTTTTAGACTATTGGGAGCAGGGATGGACTTGTCTTTTTCAAGCTTTGAAGCAAATAACTGCAGAAAATTTGCATTCAGAAATTTATATCAGAGGAGAAAAGCATTCGGTTTTGGATGCGATGCTTCGGCAATTGGCTCACTATCCTTATCATATTGGTCAGATTATTTATGTTGCAAAAATGACCAAAAATGAGGACTGGGAAACACTTTCTATTGCAAAAAACAAATCGAAAGAGTATAATTCTGAAATGAAGGAAGTGACTCATTCTCAGGATAGTCATGAGAATTCTTCGCCAGTTTGTTTTGCTAAAAGTCCCGAAATTCGAGAAGACTACGAAGTTTAATAAAATTTGCATATTGTTGTATATCTGACTTTTATGATAAAAATCAGAGCGGGAATTTTATAGGATATGAGATTCAGTCTATATCTTTACGAGACTAAATCATTAATTCCAGAGCTATGAAAACCGAAACTGTAACCTCCAAATCTTTAGTCGATTGTCTGAGTCAACTTAAACTTCATCCACAAACATTTGATGATACCGCTAAAGCACTTTTCTCTTTCAACTACGAAGATTATGACGAATTGTTTGATTTAGATAGTAGAGCTGTCAGAGATGAAACTTATGAGAGGGTTGCAGTGTATAGCGATAATGAGTGTGTTGCCATTCTCATGCTGTGGGGAGTGGACAATCAGACGGCAATCCATGACCATAAAAATTATGATGGACAGATCAAAATCTTAAAAGGTAGTCTTACAGAGGTCAGTTATCGAGAGAATTTTAATTTTATAGAATACGATGGAATTGCCACTGCGAAAGAAGGGCAATTATTTCCAGAAGAAAAAGGAGGGATCCACAGTATTATCAATAATGCCGAAGGAATTTCGGTTTCCTTACATATCTACAGAACAGCTCAACTTAATCTCCAAGGAGTACGATTATTTGATACCGAATTTCGAAAAATTGCTTGGTTGAGTGACAAGGCGCCCTCATGTTCATGGAATTTGAACGATGAATCTTTTGAAAAGATTGTCAAGATATAAAACGTTGTCCAAAAAAGGCTCTTAACAGCATTCGAAAATGACTGATTAATTTTCCGTAAATTTGTTGCCGATTTTTTTCTCCATTATGTTAAAGAAAACAGCAGCATATCATGCATTAGGTTGCAAACTTAATTTTGCCGAAACCTCTACTATTGCACGTCAATTAACCGAGTCGGGCTACGCTAAAGTGAGTTTTGATGATCCCGCGGATGTGTACGTGATTAACACTTGTTCTGTAACTGAGAACGCCGACCGCGAGTGTAAGCTTCATGTAAAACGCGCCATGAAAGCTAATCCTGATGGTTTGGTGGTTATAGTGGGTTGTTATGCTCAGTTGAAACCGGAAGAAATTTCTCGTATTGAAGGGGTGGATTTGGTTTTGGGAGCTAAAGAAAAATTCAATATTGCCAGTTATTTGGAGGATTTGGAAAAATCCAAAAGTGAAGGATTGGTGCATTCCTGCGAAATTGAAGAAGCTGATTTCTTCATTGGAAGTTATTCTATTGGAGATAGAACGAGAGCTTTCCTGAAAGTTCAAGACGGTTGCGATTACAAATGTACTTATTGCACGATTCCTTTAGCAAGGGGAATTTCGCGTTCGGATACCATCGAAAGTGTAGTGAAGAATGCTAAAGAAATCGCTGCTCAAGATATTAAAGAAATTGTCCTGACTGGAGTTAATATTGGAGACTATGGAAAGGGTGAATTTGGAAACAAAAAGCACGAACACACCTTTTTGGATTTAATCAAAGAGTTGGATAAAGTAGAGGGGATTGAAAGAATCCGAATTTCTTCTATTGAGCCTAATCTTTTGAAAGATGAAAGCATCGATTTGGTGTCTCGCAGTCGAAGTTTTGTTCCACATTTTCATATTCCATTGCAAAGTGGAAGCGATGATTTGTTGAAAAAAATGAAACGTCGTTATCTAACCCAACTGTACTCGGATAGAGTTGCAAAAATAAGGGAAGTGATGCCCGATGCGGCTATAGGAGTGGATGTTATTGTTGGATTTCCTGGTGAGACCGATGAGAAATTTTTTGAGACCTATAATTTTATTAAAGATTTGCCGATTTCGTACCTACATGTATTTACTTATTCCGAAAGGGAAAATACAGAAGCGGTAGATATGGAGGGCGTAGTGCCTATTTCCGAGAGAAAGAAGCGCAACAAAATGCTCCGCATTCTTTCTGAAAAAAAGAAAATGGAATTTTATCAGACCCAGCTTGGAAAAACTTTACCTGTCCTTTGGGAACATGAGAACAAAAATGGAATGATGTATGGTTTTACTGAGAATTATGTTCGAGTGCAGAAGCCGTTTGATGCTAATTTCGTTAATCAAATTGAAAAAGTAAGTCTTCAAAAAATAGAGGCGGATGGAAGTGCGTCCGTTGTTGCCGCTTTCGAAGAGTTTTTAAATAAAATCTAAAATGGGGAAGAAAATTTGGCCTATCCTTCTTGGTGTTGTAATGATTATTAGAGGAGGAATGAAAATAGCAAGTGAGGACGAGAGCGATACTTTTGGTTACATATTTATCGGATTGGGTCTTGTTACACTATTTGCTGGTCTTTTTGCTAAAGAAAAGAAATCTTAAAATCACACGGAGTCACTTCGCTGAATGAGAACTTTGAAGCCATTATTTTTTTTAACAAAAATTTTAGTTTTTGAAATTTAGAACAATCGACAGTTTTGAAAATGTATTTCTGAAAATGTTAATAATGGATGGGTTCTAAATGATTTTGTTCTTGAGCGTAAGTTCCTTCTTCAAACCTTTTGGTTTGAAAATAGAAAGATTAATCTTTTTCGGTTAATGCTTAAAATTGTATTCTAAATTGGAAGGCTATCTTCTCCTTTTAGAAGTCCTTTTCCTGTAAGTTGAAGGTGGTTGATGAATTTTTTAACTGGCATGTCAACGTATTCGACCGTTTCGATAGGAACGATAACAACTTCTCCGCTGTTGGTGTCGGGGATACCAGGAACAAATGCGAGAGCTTCTGTTTCTGTACGTTCGATAAGGATGGCTGGTTTTTTCTCTTCTTCAAATACCAAGTAGATAGCTTTTCTTTCCCCAGAAGTCGTGTCAAGCGCTTGCGCCATTTTGTTTTTATAAACTAAGTATCCAGGAATGTACTCCAGTATTCCCTTTTCTATTGCTTTATGAAGTCTTGCTGAAAGTCGGTTGTTAGTTAAGTTTCCTATAAGATAGAAGGCGATAAGAAAGAAAATAATTAAGAAAATTGTTTCGGTGTATGCTCCAAGTAGCGTTTTGTTTCCAACGAATTCACCGATTTTTGAACTTAATCCGCTGAATCGTTGCCAAATTTTTTCAATAATGATGAAAATTGCTAAGAAAGGAAGCGCAAACATAGCTCCCAATAGGAGTTTGCGAAGAATTTTTTTAATGTCCATGGTTTGTGTTTATTGATTAATAGCTTTGTATTTTACAAAGAAACTTGTACAAATTTAACTAAAAATTTAATTCGCTCGAAAATAATAAAACTAAAAGACTACCCCACAAGTGAGGTAGTCTCTTATAAAAATATTGATATGAATGTGCTTAGTTTTGTACACAAAGTGGGTTGGCATTAAGCTCACTAATTGGAATTTTGAAATTCCATCTAGCGTCATCTGCTGCCACTACGTTTACGCTATTAATTACGGTAGATACGTGATTAGACCCTGTTGCATTTCTTACTACAGGAAGATTAAGTCTCTTAAGGTCAAACCAACGGAAGCCTTCACCCCAAAGTTCTAATCTTCTACTGTTCATAATTTCAGTAATGTAAGCAGAACCTGTCGTGGAGCTAGTATAAGCAGGGTTTCTATTAAGTGCAAGTACGTTGAAGACGGTTTTTGAATCTGCCTCTTGATTGTTTCTAGCTAGAGCTTCGGCTTCAATAAGGTACATTTCAGCTGCTCTCATATAAGGTACATCACATCTACTGTCACCAGTACTTACCGCTAAGAATTTCTGTGAGGTGTATGGTTTTTTCACAAAGTTAGTTGGCAAGTTAAGTGCAGTATGTTGACCGGTTACATCAAAGTTAGCTTTTCTGATATCCGTTGAAGGGAACAAATCATACAATGGTTTGTAGATTGCTTTCGGCGCTAGTCTAATCGTAGAAGAATTGTAGTTTCTTGACATATAAGCTCCGAAGTTCCCAAAGTAGTCCGTTTGGTCAGCTACGATTTCACTAGCCCACATCCATTCTAAACTTGCGATTTTATTGAATCCAGAAGTATATTCTACATTAGACATCAGGGTAAATCCATTTCTTGCGAGTTTCGCTTGAGCAGCAGCTTCAGGCCAATTTCCTTGTGCTAATGCAACTCTTGCTTTGATTCCTCTCGCTACATTAACGTTAAGGTGAGATTTGTGAGATCTTGTTTTTCCAGTAAGAATAGAAATAGCCATAGTAAGGTCGTTGTTGATTTGAGTGTAAGTCTCTTCAACAGTGCTTCTCGCCATTGGTGATACTTCATTTGGTAATAAACGAAGGATTACACCAAGTTGTGTATTGTTTTGTCCTGCAACATATCTACCACCATATATCTGAACAAGTTGAAAAAGCGCCCAAGCTCTATAACTATATGCTTCTCCCAAAGCGCGGTCTCTTAGGTCTTTGTCCGCATCTGGTGTACTTGCTCCAATGGTGACATTTGCTGCGTTGGCAATAACGATATTAGCGTTGTTGATGATTTTGTAGTAAAATCTCCAAGGATAATTGGTACCTGTACTGGTGTCGATATCGGCACTTTGCCATCTCAAATCAGCTACGTGCCAGTTAAGACCTACTGCAGTATGAACAAGGTCTTCAGCCATTGAGTCGAACATAACAATAGCACCAGTTTGTCCATTATAACCTTGTCCGTAAGGTGTACGTACATACATGTCTCTGTGGATACCATTGATGATATTCATTAATCCTTGTGGTGTTCCAGTAGTGTTGTCATATTCGATAGCGTCGGTTGGAGTTGTTTCCAAGTATTCGCTACTACAAGAAGTGATTACTGATAATCCGATTGCGGATAGGAGTAATAATCTTTTAAAGTTAAATTTATTTCTCTTCATGATTTTTAAAATGATGCATTAATACCTAAACTGATAATACGGGCAGGTGTGTAACGGTTTGTTGTAAGACCGTTGAAGTTTTCCTGAGGTTCTAATCCTTTTCTCTTTGTTTTAGAGTAAAGATTTTCCCCACTTAAATATGCGCTAAATGAATTAACATTAAATGTTTCTGTAAACCTCTTTCCAAATGTATAATTAAGTGTAACATTTCTTAGAGCGACAAAAGAAGCGTCAACCAGCCATCTAGATGAATCCGCAGAGTATTGACTGTACAATGAACTATCAACTCTTGGCACATCTGTAATGTCTCCTGGATTTTGCCATCTGTTTTGCATATCAGTGTGTAATGCAAGACCTTGAGGATATCCGCTCATTAATGCCTGGTAGTTGGAGTCAAACACTTTTCCGCCGAACTGGTAGGTGATTAATGCAGATAAAGTGATGTTTTTGAATGTGAATTCGTTTCTAACGCTACCAAAAACATCAGGAATTGCAGATCCGCTATAATCATATTTAGCTCTCGAAGATCTATTGGTTACCCATACTCCATCGATTTGTTTATCCTGACCTGTAATAGGAGTGCTGATATATTTTTCGTCAAGTAAGAAAAGTCCATCACCGTTTGATGGATCAACACCATACCACTGTCTTAACCAATAGTCATAGATAGAAGTCCCGACCATTAATTTTTTGGAACCGTTGATGATTTCAGTTTGTCCTTCTGGAAGCTTGGTCATCTCATTGTGCAGAGTTGATGCGTTAACTGTGAAATCCCACTTAAAATTAGAATTTCTAACAATTCCTAGATTAAGTGAAGCTTCGATACCTTTGTTTTCTAAAGCACCTACATTGGCGATGATGTTGTTGTCCGGAATTCCACTTGATACTGGTACTGGAACGTTGAAAAGTAGTCCATCGGTGATTCTTCTATACCACTCGAATGACCCGGAAACTCTACGATTTAGGAATGAAAAGTCAACTCCCGCGTCAAACTGGTTATTGCTTTCCCAGGTAATATCTCGCTTGGATATATCATATAATACCAATCCTCCTTCGGTTGCATTATTATTGAATGAGAATAAATCTTTGTACGCGTAATAAGAAATACCTTGGTCGTTTCCTACTTGTCCGTAAGAAGCTCTCAGTTTGAGTTCGTTAACAAAGTTCACGTTGCTCATGAAGTTTTCTTTATTGACTCTCCAACCACCTCCTACTGACCAGAAGTTTTCCCATCTGTATTCTGGTGCAAATCGTGAAGAAGCGTCTCTTCTAAATGATGCGGAAAGGAGATATTTCTCGTTATAATCGTAATTTAATCTTGTGAAATATGCTTCCTTGGTGTAACTATCAGTGTAAGAAGTTAACGATGTTGGAGTAATAAAGTTAGCTAAGTCATCATTGTTTTCACCAACTTGTCCTTGTTTGTATCCATATAAGTACTCGAAGTAGTAGGAGTTATTCTCGTGTCCTAATAGGAAATCGAAGTTATGGCTGTCTAACCTTTTGGTGTAATTCAAGAGTTGGTTGAAAGTTGAACTTCTTGTAAAAGTACTTGTTTTAGCTGCGGATCCACCAGGAGCAGAATCTCCCAAAATGTTGTTTCCATATTCGCGACGGTAAGTATTTCTCGTATCGAAACCTCCGTTAATGGTAAATTTAAGGTCTTTCAAAATTTGGAATTCTGCAAAAGCTCTAGAATTGATATTGTAAGCTCTTGTTTTGTCCATGTTAAGCATTAGTTCATAGATCGCATTTCTACCAGTATACGCACTACCTCCTCTTGGTGTTGTTCCTAATTGGTTAAAATCGTATACTTTCTGTCCCTCATCATCATAAACATTGCTACCATCGGCATTGTGAAGGTATGGGCTATAAATCGAACTCATGAATCTTGAAAATCTATATGGATTAACAATTGACGAGTTGTTGCTAGCTCCATCGTATCCGTTATTACTTAAAGTATGAGCACCGAACAAGTTAATTCCTACTTTAACCCAATCTCTCAATTGGCTTTCTGTGTTTAATCTAGCAGAAAGTTTTTCAAAATCAGATTTAATCAAATATCCTTTGTCATTAAGGTATCCAATAGATGCATAATAGGTTGATTTTTCTCCTGATCCACTATAATTAAGGTCGTAAGCTTGACGAATACCTGTTTTAAAGAGGTCTTTGCCCCAATCAAGGTCTGTGAATTTAAGGGAAGCATTCGGATTAAATGTCCCGTTAACAACCAATTCGTTATTAGCTACATTGTAGATATTCTGTCCTAAGACATTAATTAAATTAGCATTAGCGTAGGTGTTTGCTAAGTCAGTAGTTGCACTAGCTCCGGTCGTTAATCTTCCGTTTCTGATGGCTTCCCAATTTAACAAATAATAGTTCATTGGATCGACGCGATCATATTCCTGAATACCTCTCTGTGAGATTGCGGTATTTGCTGAAAAATTGATTCTATCTCTTCCTTTTTTTCCCTTTTTTGTAGTAATTAAGATGACTCCATTGGCAGCACTAGAACCATATAATGAGGTTGATGAAGCGTCTTTTAGAACACTCATTGACTCTATATCTTGTGGGTTAAGTGCAGCAATGCTACCATTAAATACCACGCCATCCACAACATAAAGAGGGCTGTTGGCTGCCGAATAACTCGAGAATCCTCTAATTCTGATCGATGGTAAACTTCCTGGTTGACCATCTCCTGCGGATACTTGTATCCCTGGAGCGGCACCATCAATAACATTTGCAACGTTGGTTATAGGTCTTTTCCCAATATCACCAGCTGATATTTGTGCTGTAGAGCCAACTGTTGTCTCCTTTTTTTGCTTTCCGTAGGCAACGACAACAACCTCTTCGATAACTTTCGCAGTGTCAGTCTTGCTACTTTGAGCTAAAGCTAGGTTCCCTAGAAAGAAGGAAACACCTACGCTTAATACTTTAAGTTTAGCATTTGATTTTAACATTTTTAACATTTTTTAAGAGTCGGTAAATATATTAATATTTTTCATTTGCAAAATAATATGTGAATATTTATAAATAATCTAAATAAATATGTGTTTCTTTTAATAGAATTGGCATGAATAATTAAATATGTAATATTTTTTCCATGTAACGTGCGATATTGTAAAGTAGTAGAAAAGTAAAATGATGTAGAAAAGATTTGTTATTTTGCAGTTATAAGATAATTAGTGAAATTATGAGGATTCAGTTTATTTGGATTGGAGCTATTGTTTGTACTTCAGCTTGGATTTATGTATTATGGTGTGAGGTTTCGTGGTGGCTACCAGTGATTTTAACCGTAATTTATTTGGTCGGGTTATACAATGCATTGCAGACCAAGCATGCTATTCTTAGAAATTTTCCAGTGTTGGGATATTTTCGATATTTTTTTGAGAGCATTTCGCCAGAATTACAACAGTACTTCATTGAAAGAGAAACTGATGGGAAGCCCTTTCCAAGAAATCAACGTTCTGCGGCCTACAGAAGAGCAAAGAATATTGGTGACACAGTACCATTTGGGACTCAATTAGATATTAATCATCGAAAGTATGAAGGAATTAAGCATTCGATTTATGCGAAGAGTCCATCTGAGGAGTTACCAAGAGTATGGGTAGGAAATGACCAATGTAAGCAACCTTATTATGCTTCTCTTTTTAATATTTCAGCAATGAGTTTTGGCTCCTTAAGTGATAGAGCGCAAGTTGCACTAAACAAAGGAGCAAAAAAAGGAAATTTCTTTCATAATACAGGTGAAGGAGGTGTCTCACCTTACCATTTGGAAGGAGGAGGAGATTTGTGCTGGCAAATTGGAACAGGATACTTTGGTTGTCGTGATGAAGAAGGAAAGTTTTCACCTGAAATCTTCAAAAAATATGCACTGCTTTCTAATGTTAAAATGATTGAGATTAAACTTTCTCAAGGGGCAAAACCTGGACATGGAGGCGTTTTACCAGCAGTTAAAAATACCCCTGAAATTGCGAAAATTAGGCACGTGAAGTCTGGAATAACGATTGTCTCTCCTCCCTCTCATTCGGCTTTTTCGGATGCTGCAGGTTTGTTGAAGTTTGTTTCTGAACTTCGTGCGTTGTCAGAAGGGAAACCTGTAGGATTCAAACTTTGTATAGGAGATACTCGTGAATTTGAAGAAATATGTGAGAAGATGAATGAGCTTCACGTCTATCCAGATTTCATTACCGTTGATGGAGCGGAAGGAGGAACAGGAGCTGCACCTCCCGAATTTTCAGATGGAGTAGGGATGCCACTAGAACCAGCTTTAATCTTCGTAAATAAAACGCTCAAAAATTATGGAGTTAGAGACAAAATTAGATTGATTGCCAGTGGAAAAGTTTTGACCTCTTTGGATATTTTGAGGGCAATTTCAATGGGTGCAGATATGTGTAATAATGCAAGAGGATTTTTGTTTTCGTTAGGATGCATTCAAGCTTTGCGATGCAATACCAACAAATGTCCAACTGGTGTAGCTACTCAGGACAAAATGTTAATTAAAGGTCTGGATGTGTCGGATAAAAGCGAGCGCGTATATCATTTTCACAAAAATACTTTGCATACATGTAACGAGTTAATAGCGGCAGCTGGTAGAACATCTTATGCTGAGGTGGATGCATCGATGTTCATGAGAGGTGATGAGTTCGAACATTTATCGGATTTGTATTTCCCAAATGTTTTTGAAAATTTGAAAAAATAGAAATTTGAAGATGTTCAAAATGATTAGAGTCCGTAAATTTTTTTACGGATTTTTTTATGAACGCAAAATGGATGAAATGGCTAATCGGTAACCTTCTAATCCAAGTCCAGAGATGATGCCATTGCTGTATGCAGCCGTGACAGATTTTTTTCTAAATTCTTCCCTTTGGTAGATATTACTGATATGGACTTCTATTTTAGTTTTCTTGATGTTCTTAAGAGCATCAGCGATAGCATACGAATAGTGAGTAAACGCACCTGGGTTAATCACTAAAGCATCAAAATCATCCATTTGAAGACGGTCTATGATTTCTGATTCGCTATTGGACTGGAAATAGGAAATTTCATGCTCTGGAAAATCGTTAATGAGGCTTGCAAGGTATTGATCCATTGAAGTGTTACCGTAGATTTCAGGTTCGCGAGTTCCCAATAAATTAAGATTGGCTCCGTTGATGATAAGGATTTTCATATTAAGTCTCTGATTAACATTTTCAAAGATATAAAAAACAAAAGTTTTTAACTCCGCAAACCAAGTACAAAAGTTCATGGTTTCGACTGTTTTTCAAAATTTCTTATCTTTCGGGCTCAAAAAATGGTACATGACAAAGTATTTATTTAGCTTTTTTATTGTCTTTTTCATTGGGCTTAGCGCACAGCAAGGTTCTTATTATCAGCAGTTTGCTAAATATGAAATGGATATTGATGTTGATGCTGAAAATTTCACATACAATGGTAATCAGACGATTACTTACACCAATAATTCGCCTGACGAACTCAAAGTAGTCTATTTTCATCTGTATTGGAACGCCTTCAAGCCTGGCTCTATGATGGATCAGAAAGTTCAGCGTGAAGGAGCTGAAGGCGATTCAAAATTATTTAAAGATGGAAAATCTACATTAACGACGATTCTACCGGATGAAGAGGGAGCCCAAAATATTCATTGGATTAAACAAAATGGGAAAAATCTCAAGTTCGAAATCCAAGAAACCATTATGCGTGTTGAACTGGTTGAGCCAATAAAACCTAAATCCAGTACGACTTTTACTATGGAATGGGATGCTGTAGTTCCTAAACAAATTAGGAGAAGTGGAA
Organism: Chryseobacterium sp. CG10_8; assembly: GCF_058117085.1. Lineage (NCBI taxonomy): Bacteria > Pseudomonadati > Bacteroidota > Flavobacteriia > Flavobacteriales > Weeksellaceae > Chryseobacterium > Chryseobacterium sp. CG10_8. The sequence continues at coordinate 16,756 of NZ_JBYVEB010000067.1, forward strand.
GAAATAATACCGAAGGAATTGCATTGACAATGACTCAATGGTATCCCAAAATTGCAGAATATGATTATGATGGATGGGCTACTTTTGATTATGTTGGAAGAGAGTTTCATGCGCCTTTTGCAGATTTTGACGTTCATATCAAAATCAATCAGGATTATGTTGTAGGAGCGGGAGGGATTTTGGAAAATAGTAATGACGTTAAAGGTTATTCCGAAAATCCGAAGATAAATCCAGATAGTAATGGCAAGGTAGAATGGAAATGGAAAGCTAAAAATATTTTGGATTTTGCTTGGGCGGCAGATCCTGATTATACCGTAGAAAGTTTTACGGTTTTAGATGGTCCAGAAGTCTTTTACGTATATCAAAAATCCGAAAAAATGCTTTTTTGGGAGGAGTCCAAACCATTGATAACTCAGTTTTTTCAATTGATGAATGCGCAATTCGGGAAGTATGAGTATCCAACCTATTCCTTTATTCAAGGAGGTGACGGTGGAATGGAGTATGGGATGTGTACAATAATGTTGGGAGAAGCCAAAAAGTTAGAGGACTTGGTTGGTCTTATGGTTCATGAAGCGGGACACTCTTGGTATCAACAGATGTTGGCGAGTAATGAAAGTGTGAGACCATGGCTAGATGAAGGATTTACTAGTTACGCAGAAAGTTGGGTGATGTATCAGCTTTTCCCTAATAATAGATTGGCGAATCCTTTTTCCAAAACGATTGCTAGCTATATTGATTTTGTAAAGAAGGGAAAGGAAGAGCCTGCAGTTTGGCTAGCTGACCAGCACGAAAGAGGAAAATCTTATACTTACTCTTCCTATGTCAAAGGTGAATTGTTTCTTGTACAATTTGGCTACATTATGGGAGAGAAAAATTTGACGACAGTGATGAGAGAATATTTTAGAATTTGGAAGCTTAAACACCCCACTGAAAGAGATTTTCTACATTTAGCGCAAAAATACTCCGGAATGGACCTTAAGTGGTTTCAGCATTATTGGATTAATACAACAAAGACGATTGATTATGCCATCAAAAATGTGCAGTATGGTGAAAATTTCACGACAATTACTTTAGAAAATAATGGTGAAATACCAATGCCGATAGATTTTGGAGTTTTGTTGCAAGACCAAACGGTAAAATACTATCAGATTCCTGTGAACTTGACGAGAACGTGGAAGTATAGCGACTATTTTGGCCCAATGACGAAATTGCAATATTGGCCTTGGACACAGAAGGAATATACTTTTACAATTCCATATAATAAATCAGAAATTCAATTATTAGGCATAGATTTGTCACAAAGATTGGCAGATGTTAATCCCGCAGATAATTTTGTTGAAGTTAAATAATACACATCTTTACATTTCATGAATTCAATAGTAATCAATATAGGAAACACTAATATTCGTTTTGGACTTTTTCATGACGACGAGTGCGAAGTTTCTTGGGTCATCAACACAAAACCTTATCGTACTCGCGACGAAATCTATGTTCAGTTTTTGATGTTGTATCAGTCGTATAAGATTGATGTAGAAAGCATCGAAAAGATTATTATTGGTTCCGTTGTTCCGCAGATTACTCATGATGTCATTGGTGCAATAAAAAAAATTCATGGCAAAGAACCCGTTTTGGTAGATAGAAATACACCAAGTGTTGTCATTCCAAAATCAAAACAAATGGGGACGGATATTTTCGCAAACCTTGTTGCTGCACATACTTTGTATCCTGGAAAAAAGAAAATTATTTTCGATTTTGGGACTGCGCTTACTGCAAGTTGTATAGACGAAAAAGGCGAGGTGATAGGCGTAATTATTGCGCCGGGGATTATTACGTCTCTCAATTCTTTGGTTCATGATACCGCTCAACTTCCTGAAATCGAATTGGTAAAACCGAAATCTGTTCTGGGAATAGATACCGTCTCTTGTATGCAAAGTGGAATGGTCTATGGCTACCTTGGGATGGTTGAAGGATTTATTGATAGAATTAATAATGAAGTAGGAGGCGATTGTTTTGTTATCGCAACGGGTGGTGTTTCTCATGTTTACAAACCGTTGACAGAAAAAATCCATGTTGCAGATCGTCTTCACACTTTGAAGGGATTGTATTTTCTTGGAAAAGATTTGTAAACTATCTTTTAGACTGAAAGAAATTTTTCATCAACATTTGACACTCGTTTTCTAAAACTCCAGTGACAATTTCGGTTTTTGGATGAAGACTGAGATGTTTATTGATGAATCCGCGTTGCTCATCTCTTGCGCCAATCACCACTCTCGAAATCTGAGCCCAACTGAGCGCTCCGCTGCACATGACACAGGGTTCTAGAGTGACGTAAAGTGTAACATCTTTCAAGTATTTTCCTCCCAAAGAATTTGCGGCTGAAGTAATTGCTTGCATTTCAGCATGAGCGGTTACATCAGTAAGCGTTTCTGTGAGATTATGAGCTCTGGCTATGATACGGTTTTCGAAAACCATAATACATCCAACTGGGACTTCATCTTTCTCCATTGCATATTGTGCTTCTTGTAAAGCGATTTTCATGAAATACTCGTCTGTAAACATATTATCCATTTGGTTGCAAAAATGTTGAATATAATTT
>NZ_JBYVEB010000068.1:0-18744 GCF_058117085.1 Chryseobacterium sp. CG10_8
AAAAATTAATAAAATATTACCAACCGACGCGGAATCGGATATTGTCCTCTCCCTCATTGTTCCATATCTCTTGTACTGGGCTGCAGAACAAGTTCATAGCTCTGGTGTTTTGGCTGTCGTTTTTGGTGGATTGTATATGTCGAGCAAACGCTTTCATTATTTGAATGCTTCCAGTCGAATTGCGGGTCATAATGTTTGGGAAAGTTTCGTGTACGTGCTCAATGGTTTGGTCTTCATGATTATTGGTTTGGGTATGCCCGAGGTCTTGGAAGGGATTCGTGAAGAAGGAATTCCATTTTGGACCGCAGTACAATACAGTCTTTTGGTGACGGCGACTTTAATTTTGGTTAGAATCGTTTCATCGTATATTGCCTTGTTTTCTACTTTAATTTTCCGAAGACAGGCGATTGGAAGTGATTTTAGTTTTAGAAAAAATTGGAGGTTGCCAATAGTTTTGGGTTGGACAGGAATGAGAGGGGTAGTTTCGTTGGCAGCGGCTTTAGCAATACCCGTGACTTTAGCCGATGGTTCACCTTTTCCGTATCGAAATTTAATTTTGTTTATCACTTTCGTAGTCATCTTATTGACGCTCATTTTACAAGGGTTGACACTCCCAATTATGATACGTAAGATTGGTTTTATTAATTCTCTGGATATTTCGGATGAAGAGGTACATAAAAGGATAAGAATTGAACTCTCAACCTATAGTGTACAGAAAGCACGTGAACATTTTGCTGAAGAAATGGAGGCGAATACCTTTCTTCGAACTACGATTGAACGATGGGAAGAAAAATTGAATAATCCAGAAAACCAGCATTTCACCCATGAGCAAAAAATGAACTACATTAAGTTCCTTGAGTTGCAGAGAGCTTTCTTGATAGAACGAAATAAAGACACCGAACTCAACGAAGATATTATCCGCAGGCATCAGCATTTAATCGATTTGGAAGAAGAGAGGATCATGCATTCATAACTAAAAGGATACCCAGAATTAATTTCATGTATTAGTAGTTTTTTAAAAATATTTTTAAAATTAATTTATTGGTTGCTAAAAATTTGTAACTTTGATACAATAACCATTCAGAATTTTCATCCCTCTTTTTTAAGATTGTCAATTTATAGTGCAATTTCGAGTTAGATTGATGGATGTTCAAATACAAGGGTAGCTGAAAACTTTTTAGAGTAAGCAAAAACAAAAAAAAACTAATAGTTATGAGTAACACTGTCTTGGGAGCAGTCAGGAAGTCTGTGAAGTACTGGTATGTTCCACTAATTGTAGGATTGATCATGATTGGCGTCAGCATTTGGACTTTTATGTCGCCTTTGGAGTCGTATTTGGCTCTTTCGATTGTATTTAGCGTGTCTTTTTTAGTGTCCGGAATTATGCAAATTAGCTTTGCATTGTCTAATCGGGATATGAAGAACTGGGGATGGAGTCTCGTTATTGGAATTTTGACTTTAGCGGTTGGGATTTTACTGGTAAGAGATCCCGAAGTATCAATGGGGACATTACCTTTCTATGTTGGATTTACGCTGATGTTTCAATCTTTAAGCGCAATTGGTTACGCTTATGATCTCAAAGATAGTGGAGTAATGGATTGGGGGAATCTACTGGCATTTGGTATTATGGGATCCTTGTTTTCGTTTTTGTTAATTTGGAATCCCGTCTTCTCTGGAATGTCAATCATCATATGGACTGGTCTGGCTTTTCTTTTTTCAGGAATTTATGCAGTTTATCTTTCTTTCAAGCTGAAAAAAATTCAACATACAGCTCATGAAATCAAAGATAAAGTTAATAATATCGTCAATTCGGATGATTAAAATTTTCGAATAACTTTCTCAAGAACCAACCCTCGACTGGGTTGGTTTTTATTTTTATATTTGGGGGTTTAAAACCTATTTATGAAAAAAATACTCTACGCTCTTTTGGCTATCATTGGCCTTATCGTGATTATGATGTTTGTTATTGGGGAAAAGTACCATTTCGAAAGATCAATCGTGATTAACGCTCCTGCCGAAAAAGTATATCAACAAATTAGTTCGACCAAAGCTTTTAATCAATGGAATCCTTGGATGAAATTGGATCCCAATATGAAAGTTGAATATTCTGGGACTCAAGGTCAGATTGGAGACCAATATTGCTGGGATAGTACAAATGATAATGCTGGAGCTGGTTGTCAAACGATTGTAGAACTTGTTCCTAATCAAAAACAAAAGACCAAAATGGATTTTAAAAGGCCTTTTGAAGATACTTCTTATTCAGAAATTATTTTGACCAAAGAAGGAAGTGGTACTAAAGTAACTTGGACACTGGATGCTAATATGGAATATCCAAAAAATCTGATGACGATCTTTATGGATGGTGCCATGGATAAGTCTTATGGTGAGGGATTAGCAAGTTTGAAAAAAATCTGTGAAGGGAAATAAAATCTGAAGATATTATAGTTTAAAAATACTCTTTCAGTTTTTGGAAGAGTTTTTTTGTTGAATGACTGTTGTAAATAAATCGTTATTTTAGTATAAATTTTGAAGAATGGAGCTTGTAGATTACGATAAAGCAAAAATTAGAGCCTTTGTAATGGATGAGATTGCAGGTAAGGTGAAGACGTTGGAGTTCTATCGCAATTTTACCTTTGAAGCCAGCAAGGATATCAAGAAAACGCCCAAATACGACTCCTTTCGAGAGGAATTGCAAGAGGAGATTTATCATTTGGATAAGCAGATGCATTATCTCGTGGGAATGCAAGACAAAATGAAAAGGGTCTTATACTCGCCCACAGAGCATATTCAGTTGGGTTCTGTCGTAATTACCAATAAAGCGAGATTTTACATTTCAGTTCCTTTTGGTGAATTCTTTTTTGAAGGAGATCGGTTTTATGCGATTTCCGAGGAAAGTCCGATGGGAAGCGTAATGAAGGGTAAAAATGTGGGAGATGAGTTTATCCTAAATAACATTTACCAAAAAATTTTAAAAATAATATAAAATCATAATGCTATTCGATAGCAAATTACAATCAAATATGAATCAACCTGAAGTTCTTAAACAAATTATAGAAAGTCGAAAAAGTATTTTCCCAAAAGATTATACAGGTCAAGAAATTCCGAATCAACTTTTGGAGGAGATTTTGAATTCTGCTCAGTTTGCACCCAATCACAAGCGAACGAAGCCTTGGTTATTGAAGGTTTTCCGAAAAGAAGATAAATCTGCTTTAGGAAATGTCTTGGCAAAAATTTATAAAGAGACAACCTCTGAGCAAACTTTCTTGGAGAAAAAGTATCTCGACATTCCTTCCAAAATAGAAAAAGCAGATACAGTTGTTGCGATTTGTGTTAATTTTTCTGGATTGGTTCCAGAATGGGAAGAGATTGCCGCAACAGCGATGGCGGTGCAAAACATGTATCTTACTTGTACAGTTAATAAAGTAGGTTGTTATTGGTCAACTCCAGGCATGAAGGATCATTTGGGGTCTTTTTTAGGATTAGAAGAAAATCAAAAATGCTACGGCCTTTTCTATATGGGAAGAATTGATTAATGTAACAATATAGAAGTTTACCAATGTAACAATCAAGCATCCAATTCCATAATTGTTACACTGCTACATTGATATTTTGCTATATTGAAATATTGTTACATTAAAAGTTTTTCATATCTTTGCACACTCAAAATAATTAACAGGGACGAGATCCCAACAAAATTCAAATTTTATGTCAGTAAAAATCAGATTACAAAGACACGGAAAAAAAGGAAAACCTTTCTTTCACATCGTAGTTGCCGATTCAAGATCAAGAAGAGATGGTAGATTCATCGAGAAATTAGGGGTCTATAATCCTATTACTAATCCTGCAACCATCGAATTGGATGTAGATGGTGCTGTTTCTTGGTTAAACAAAGGAGCGCAACCAACTGATACCGCAAGAGCAATTCTTTCTTACAAAGGAGCTTTGTTGAAAAAGCATTTACAAGGTGGTGTTGCTAAAGGAGCTTTCGATCAAGCTGAAGCAGACAAAAGATTCAATGCTTGGTTAGAGCAAAAAGAAGCTTCTGTAGATGCTAAGAAAGATGGATTAGCAAAATCAATGGCTGATGCTAAAAAAGCTGCTTTAGAAGCTGAAGCTAAAGTTAACGAAGCAAGAATCGCTGCTGCTGCACAAGCTGAAGCAGAAGCTAAAGCTGCTGAAGAAGCTGCTAATGCTCCTGTAGAAGAAGTAACAGAAGAAGTTGTTGCTGAAGCAACTGAAGAAACTCCTGCTGCTGAAACAGAAGAAAGAACTGAAGCTTAATTATTAGCTTTAGAAAAAGAATTATATTTGTAGAGGTGCGATTTATCGCGCCTCTCTTATTTTCAAGAAAGGGTTAAGTTATAGAGAAATTTGTTGTCATGCTGACGAAGGAAGTATCTTGAGGTCCCCTCATTATCGCTTCTAAATTTAGGATGACAATTGATAACTTTGATATCAAATTACAAGGGCGTTTAATCAAAATTGAAAGAAAATGAATAAGAAAGATTGTTATTTCTTGGGAAGAATAACCAAAAGACACGGTTTTCAAGGAAATGTGGTCATGAAGTTGGACACAGATCAACCCGAACTTTACAATAAGTTGGGTTCAGTCTTCGTGGAAATTAATGGATTGTTGGTTCCTTTTTTTGTAGAAAAGCAATCCTGGTTTAAGACAGATTCCAAGATTATTACCTTCAAAAATGCCTCAGAAAATCAAATTGAGCAGACCATTGGAAAGGAAGTTTACTTACCACTTTCGACGCTGCCTCCATTGACGGGGAAACAGTTCTATTACCATGAAGTTATTGGTTTCGAAATAATAGATCAAGAAAATAAAAAATGCGGAATCATCAAATCGATTAACGATCAGTCGGTTCAGCCTCATTTTAATCTTGTTTTGGGCGAAACTAATATTATTATTCCCATCATTAAAGATTGGATTTTGGAAGTCGATCGAGACGAAAAATTTATCAAAATGGAACTTCCTGAAGGTTTGTTAGATGTCTTTCTCATTAATACTCCAAAAGACGAATAATATATTTCAATAAAAAATGGCCTCTTCAATGGAGGTCATTATTGTTTTTAATAGTTGATGCTTTTTGAAAGGTTCTAAATTTGGATTTATCGATTAATCCTCACACCTTTATCCCTAAAAATTGCGTCGTTTTTTGTAAATTTGCCTCCACTAATTTTTGAAAATGGAAAAGAAAACAATTAAAGACATTCTACAAGATTACAAGAAAGTACTTCATCATGATATTACAGTAAGAGGTTGGGTGAGAGCATTCCGTTCTAATCGCTTTATCGCACTTAACGATGGTTCTACCATCAATAATTTGCAAATTGTGGTGGACTTCGAAAATTTTGATGAAGAAACCATTAAAAAAATTACGACTGCATCCTCTTTGAAGATTGTTGGAGAAGTGGTGGAAAGTCAAGGAGCAGGTCAGACAATGGAGATTATTGCTAAGAAGATCACGATTTTGGGAGATAACTTCACAGAAGAAAGAGACAAAACTATTTTGCAACCCAAAAAGCACTCTTTAGAAACATTAAGAGATCAGGCACATTTGCGTTTCAGAACCAACCTTTTTGGTGCGGTTTCGAGAGTGAGAAGCGCGGTGAGTTTTGCTATTCATCAATATTTTAACCAAAACCAATTTTTCTATATCAACACGCCGATTATTACAGGTGCTGATGCAGAAGGAGCAGGAGAGATGTTTGGGGTGACAAGTTTTGACCTTAATAATATCCCAAGAACGGAAGATGGAGAAATCGATTTTTCTGAAGATTTTTTTGGAAAGAAAACCAATTTGACCGTTTCAGGACAGTTAGAAGCTGAAACTGCCGCAATGGGATTGGGTAGAGTATATACTTTTGGACCAACTTTCCGTGCAGAAAACTCTAACACGACACGTCACCTTGCTGAGTTTTGGATGGTAGAGCCAGAAGTAGCTTTCAATAATTTGGAAGATAATATAGATTTGGCAGAAGACTTCTTGAAGTACGTCATTGCTTACGTTTTACAAAACTGTAAAGATGATTTAGAGTTTTTGGATAAGCGTTTTGCGGAGGAACAAAAGGGTAAACCAGAAAAAGATAGAGCTAAAGAAGGATTAATCGAGAAGTTAGAGAATGTTATCAAGAAGCGTTTTATGAGGGTTTCTTATACAGAGGCCATCGAAATTTTGATGAACTCCAAAGAGAATAAAAAAGGTAAATTCCAATTTCCTGTAGAACATTGGGGAACCGATTTGCAATCCGAGCACGAAAGATATTTAGTTGAAAAACATTTCGAATCACCAGTAGTTTTGTTTGATTATCCAAAAGATATCAAAGCTTTCTACATGAGACTCAATGAAGATGGTAAAACTGTTGCTGCAATGGATGTGCTTTTCCCTGGAATTGGAGAAATTATTGGAGGTTCTCAGCGTGAAGATCGTTTGGATGTTTTGAAATCAAAAATGCAGGAAATGCACGTTGATGAGCACGAGTTGTGGTGGTATCTCGATACGAGAAAATTCGGGTCTGTGCCACATGCTGGATTTGGATTAGGTTTAGAAAGATTGGTGCTTTTCGTAACAGGTATGACCAATATTAGAGACGTAATTCCTTTTCCTCGTACCCCTAAGAACGCTGAATTTTAATTCGTTTCAGAAAATTTTAATTCGAGATATCTGTAATAGCGAAAAGTTATAAAAGAAGCAATGAAGGTTGCTGTTAAATTGATTACGAAGTAGTTTTCCTTAATTGAGTTAACAGCAATTTTCTCTGAAACTGCACTTTGTATGGCTACAAAGCTCCAAATATTTTGTGCTATGATTTGACTCAAGAAGTATATTACTAATGCAAAAAATATTGGAAGAACGCTGCTTCGTTGATGTCGAGATGCAAGTTTGCCGAAATAATTGAAAATCAAGATAAACGGCAGCAGGTAGAATAGTCCTATCAATAACATTTGGTTTTTTTGTTTTTTCTGAATTTAAAGATAATCAAAAAAGTATAGTCAAATTTATTTTTGAGATAGACTAGAGAATCTCGAACTTTACGAAATTAAATTATATATAAACCTCCCAAAGTCTTGGGAGGTTTTTCATTAGGGGAACTTTCGGAAGCAAAAAGCATGCAATTTTATTTCGATTTAAAAGAAATTTAGTAATTTCGTGACAAAGTAATATAGAAAGCATGCTCAAACAGAATCTTCAACTTAAACTCGGTCAAAAACTGGCTCCTCAACAAATTCAGTTGATGAAGTTGATTCAGCTTCATACAATGGAATTTGAAGAAGAGTTGGAGCGAGAATTAGAGGAAAATCCTGCGCTAGAAAGGGCAGAGGACTCACCAGAGGAAAAATATGAGGAACTAGAAGATGATTATGGCAATGACTCAGAAAGCATCGAAACCGATTTTGATGTGGATGAGTATCTTTATGATGACGAACCAAGCTATAAAACAGCCTCTAGTAACTATTCTGCAGATGATGAAGAGTTTGATAATCAGTCATTATTAACAGAAGGTCAGTCGCTTTACGATTATTTAATAGAGCAGATTCATTTAGCTAATGTAGATGGAGAAGACCTCAAAATTGCAGAATACATTATTGGTAATTTGGATAATGATGGCTATTTGCGCAGAGAAGTGAAATCTTTAGTGGATGATCTTGCATTTTCTCAGGCGATCTATACCACACAAGAAAGAGTCGAATATATTTTGGAAAATTATGTCCAAAAATTGGATCCCTCTGGTGTTGGAGCAAGAAGTCTACAAGAATGTCTGTTGCTTCAGATTGAGAAAAAAGTAAGTGGTAATAAAGCTATTTCTTTGGCAGCTGATATTTTGAGAAACCAATTTGAAGCTCTTACCAACAAGCATTACAATAAGATTATTCACAAGTACGATATCGAAGAAGATGATTTGAAGGATGCTTTGGATGAGATTTCCAAACTTTCTCCAAAAGTAGGCGGTAACTTCGATACGCAGACTATCACTATTAATCAAGAGATTATTCCTGATTTTACCATTAAAATCATTGAAAATGGTAAAAAAGGAGCGGAGGTAATTCCTATGCTCAATAGCAGAAATGCTCCTACATTAAGAGTGTCTGATGAGTACAAAGACATTTTGAGTACTTATTCGCATGACAAAGAATCGAAAGAGCACAAACAAGCTGCATTATTTATTAAACAAAAGTTAGATGCCGCAAAATGGTATATTGACGCCATCAATCAGCGACAGAATACTTTGATGCAGACCATTTCTGCGATTGTTCAGCTTCAGAAAGATTATTTCTTGACTGGAGATGACAAGTCATTGAAACCGATGATTCTCAAGGATGTTGCCGATATTACAGGATTTGATATTTCTACGATTTCAAGAGTGGTTAAGAGCAAGTATGCAGATACGCCTAATGGAATTGTTTATCTTAAGGATTTATTTTCAGATTCATTGACCAATACGGAAGGAGAGGAGGTTTCTACTAAAGAAATCAAAACCCATTTGCAAGAAGCTATTGATAAGGAGAACAAGAGAAAACCTTATACTGATGATGCTTTGGTAAAAATTTTGAAAGACAAAGGGTACAATATTGCACGTCGTACTATTGCAAAATACCGGGAGCAACTTAATATTCCTGTGGCGAGACTGAGAAAGGAATTATAAAAATAGAATTTACTTATAAAGAATAAAAAAATCGGTGACCTAAAAGTCCCGATTTTCTTGTTTTTCGATATCCTCTAATTGCTTCAGATTTTTAGAAAGATGACTCATAATAATTCCATATACCACTCGATAATAGACCCAAACAAGGACTAGACACAGCAACAGACTGATAACAAAACCAGCAATAACTCCAGTCAATACACTTTGGTCTAAATCCAAGTTTTGACTAGAAATGGTATTCAAAAGAAAAACCAAATGCGCAATCGTAAAAGCTACTATTAATAAGACATTGGTCAGGATAAAAAGATTAACCGTCTTTTTGAATCTAATGATTTGCAGAATGAAAGTCTTTAAGGTAGATTCAATCTTAATTTTTCGATAATTTTGATAGAAAAGATATACAAAGAAGCCTGTCACTAGCAAGCTAATTACTTTGGTTCCAAAATATAGATGCTCTAGATTAGCGACAATTCCGTTATTGATTTTCACGCCCAAACGTTCCAAAATATTGAGGAAGCTGTTGCTTTCTTGCGAACTAAAAACATAGAAAATCGTCAACGAGAGGAAGAACAGAAATTCCACCGCACTAATCCAAAAGATATACTTCACATAATTACGTGACTTTTGGTTGAGCATATTGACAATTTCAGACTGGTCATATCGATTATCGACAGGCTGTTCTTGCCATGCTTTCTTTAGATTATCTAGGTCAAAATCAGGCATGTTTTTCCATTAATTCTTTTAACGTTTTTTTCAGTCGATTCATTTTCACTCTAGCGTTAACCTCAGTAATCCCAAGGTTTTCCGAGATTTCTCTGTAAGGCAAATCGTCCAGATACATCATAACAATGGCACGTTCTATTTTGGGTAATAATTTGATGACCTTGTAGAGTAGGGCAATTTGCTGTTCTTTCTCATCATCAGGTTCCATTTTATCACTATAATGGAACTCCATGATTTCGTCTGTTTTTGGAGATTTAGTTTTCTTTCTGAAGATAGTAATTGCAGTATTAAGTGCTACACGATACATCCAGGTCGAAATCTTACTCTCACCTTTGAATGAGTCGTAACTTCTCCATAGTTGTAACACAATTTCCTGAAATAAGTCTTGTTCGTCCTCCAAAGTATTGGTATACATCCGCGAAACCTTGATAATCAGGCCTTGATTATCTTTGATCAATTGCGAAAATTCTTGTTCTCTGGAAGTCAACTAGTGTTAATTTTGAGTGCGAAGATAGAAATTTGGGCGCACAATTCCGGCTTTCACTACTCGCTTTTTTGTAATTTTTCTTAAAAAAATCACAAAAAGAGCTCAGACATGCCGTTCAATCCGGGGCGCAATTTGACTTAATAGAACGATTAGAGGAGAAAATAGAGGAAAGAGAAAAGAGGAAAGAGAAAAGAAAAAAGAAAAAAGAAAAAAGAGAAAAAAATAACCAGTAACTATAAACCAGTAACTATAAACCGGAAACCAGAAACTCACAACTCACAACCCATACCTCATAACTAAAACAAAAAAACTACCTTTGCAATCCACGAGAAAATCGGTCTGTTGATTTTCATGAAAATGAGAATAGGAAAGTCCGGACTCCATAGAGCAACATAGCGGATAACATCCGTCCGTAGTGATACGAGGACAAGTGCAACAGAAAGCAAGTACAGTTCGGCTGTAGTGAAACCAGGTAAACTCTATGTGGAGCAATGATAAGTATATCGATGTTTTCGTCTCGGCGGAATAGGAGCGGCTCGTTCCGAAAATCGAGGGGTAATCAGCTAAAGCATTTTGGCAACAAAATGCGTAGATAAATAACAGACGTCAGTTTTATTTTTTTTCTGAACACAGAATCCGGCTTATAGATTTTCTCGTGGTTTTTTGTTAGGGTGTAGAGGGATTTGTTAATAGGTTGCAGTTAGTCTTAATCTCACTCTCAGCCTCAATCTTACTCTTCCATCAACTGGCTCTTGGCCTCTTCTAATTTTGCTTTTTCAGCTTCGGGCATTTCAGGGAACTTGAGGTCCGTAGATTTCAAAGCGTCTATGATAATTTGGATGGCGACAACACGAGCAAACCATTTTTTGTCAGCAGGAAGCACGTACCAAGGAGCGTGATTAGTTGAAGTTTCATTAATGGCTTCCTCATAAGCTTCCATATAACTCTTCCATAGTCCTCTTTCTTTGAGGTCTCCGAACGAAAATTTCCAATTTTTCTCTGGGTCATTGATGCGGTCAAGAAAACGTTGCTTTTGCTCGTCTTGTGAAATGTTAAGGAAAATTTTAATAATTCGGGTTCCGTTATGTGAAAGGTGTTTTTCGAAGTTTCTAATACTTTCATAGCGGTTTTCCCAAAAGGATTTGTCAAATTGAGAAACGTCGTTCCATACTTTTTCGCTCAGATTATATTCTGGATGAACTTTACAAACCAAAACGCTTTCATAATGGCTTCGATTGAAAATTCCAATTTTACCCTTTTCTGGAAGAGCTAGATAATGACGCCAAAGAAAATCGTGCGAATATTCGTTAGAATTAGGCGTCTTAAAGCTCGTTACTTCACAACCTTGTGGATTGACTCCGCCAAAGACGTGCTCAATTAACGAGTCTTTACCAGCGCCATCCATAGCTTGTAAAACGATTAATAAAGATTGGCTACCGTCAGCATAAAGCTTTTCTTGTAGGTGACGAAGTTCGTCTTTTAAGCTTTCTAGGATTCCTTCTCCTATTTCTTTCTCGAGATCCCCTTTATAATCTGTATCAAAGTCTTTGAGATGAAAATGTTGATGACTGTCAACACGATAATTTTCTATGATGTCTTTTTTCATGAGATTGTTTTTTTTCAAAAAAAAACCACTTCGTTAAGAAGCGGTTTTATGGATTTAGTAATAATTCTTATTTGTTAAGCTCCTTTAATTCTTTTTGCATAGTCTTAAGGTTGCTCTTCAAAGTTTTTACTTTTTCTTTAGAATCAGTAATCAACTGAGTTGTACTTGTTAAGTCATTTTGAGCTTTTGCAATTTCTTCTTCTTTAGTTTTAATAGCAAGTGCTTTTTTCTCTTCTGGAGTTAATTCTCTTTCTTTCGCATTAGGGTCAACATTTCCAGTAATGGTTAATACTGTTCTTCCGTTTTGCGGGTCATTAGAAAATACTTCAATTTGCTTCGTGAATTTTCCGTTAGAGTTCGTGTTATAATGAACTTTGATTTCAGCAGTTTTACCTGGTTCAATTGGGTCTTTGCTCCAATCTGGCACTGTACAACCGCAACTTGGTTTTACGTTAGAGATGATTAACGGTTTGTCACCAGTGTTTTTTACAACAAAAATTCTGTTTCCGTCTGCACCAGTCTTAACTGTACCATAATCCATGGTCGTTTTATCAAAATTAATTGTTTGAGAAAAAGCCAAGGCAAAAGTACCTAAAAGAGCAACACCAGTAAATAATTTTTTCATTTCTACAATTTTTTATTGAATTGGATTTTAATTTAATAACAAGAGACAAAGTTAAAAAATAATTTTAATTCTAAACACTTTAACCTATTTTTGCAAGCATTAAGAATTAAACGAAAAATCGATATGTCGCTTTCAGAGAAATATAATCCGCAAGAAACGGAAGGTAAATGGTATAACTACTGGTTAGAGAACAAATTTTTTCATTCAGAACCTAATGATAAGCCGCCTTACACCATTGTAATTCCACCACCGAATGTGACGGGGATTTTACACATGGGACACATGCTGAACAACACCATTCAGGATGTTTTGGTACGTCGTGCAAGGATGCAAGGATACAACGCTTGTTGGGTTCCGGGTACAGACCATGCTTCTATTGCTACCGAAGCTAAAGTCGTAGCCAAATTAAAATCTGAAGGCATCGAAAAATCAGATATTTCTCGTGAGGAGTTTTTGAAACACGCTTGGGAATGGACTGATAAGTATGGTGGAACCATTTTGGAGCAGTTGAAGCGTTTGGGTTGTTCATGCGATTGGGACAGAACCCGTTTCACGATGGAAGATAAGTTGTCTCAACAGGTCATTAAATCTTTCGTTGATCTTTATAATAAAGGATTGATTTATCGTGGTTACCGAATGGTTAATTGGGATCCGGAAGCCAAAACCAATATTTCCGATGAAGAGGTAATTTTCAAAGAGCAAAACGGGAAACTTTATTTCCTTAAATATAAAATTGAAGGAACAGAGGACTTTCTTTCGGTGGCAACAACACGTCCAGAAACGATTTTTGGAGATACTGCGGTTTGTATTAATCCAAATGATGAGCGTTATGCCCATTTGAAAGGTAAAAATGTAATCGTACCAATAGCTAATCGTGTGATTCCGATTATCGAAGACGAATATGTTGATATTGAATTCGGAACTGGTGCCTTGAAAATTACGCCAGCTCACGATACCAATGACTACGAAATCGGTCAAAAACATCAACTTCCAATGATTGATTCTTTGGATGATGATGCTAATTTGAACGCTCACGGAATGCATTATGCTGGTAAAAACCGTTTCGAGGTTAGAAAGCAAATTGCAAAAGAATTAGAAGAAAAAAATCTTTTGTTGAAAGCGGAAGATTATGTGAATAAAGTAGGGACTTCGGAAAGAACAGGTGCGGTTATTGAGCCTAAAATTTCTCAACAATGGTTCCTGAAAATGGAAGGTCTGGCAAAACCTGCTTTGGACGTTGTAATGGATGATGAAGTTAAATTCTATCCTGAAAAGTTCAAAAACACCTACAAACATTGGATGGAGAACATTCGCGATTGGAATATTTCTCGTCAATTATGGTGGGGACAGCAGATTCCAGCGTACTATTATGGCGAAGGTGAAGATGATTTTGTAGTTGCTGAAAACATCGAAGATGCACTTGTTTTAACAAAAGAAAAATCCAACAACCAACAACTAACAACCGACAACTTGAAACAAGACCAAGACGCGCTTGATACTTGGTTCTCTTCTTGGTTGTGGCCAATGTCGGTTTTCGATGGATTATTGGATCCAGAAAATAAAGACATCCAGTATTACTATCCAACTTCGGATTTGGTAACTGGTCCAGATATTATTTTCTTTTGGGTGGCCCGAATGATTATGGCGGGATTGGAATATCGTAAAGAAGTTCCATTCAAAAATGTTTATTTCACGGGGATTGTAAGAGATAAGCAACGCAGAAAAATGTCCAAATCTTTGGGTAATTCACCAGATCCTTTGGAATTAATCGATAAATACGGAGCAGACTCTGTTCGTGTTGGGATTTTGTTGAGTTCTGCAGCAGGTAATGATTTGTTGTTCGATGAAGATTTGATGCTACAAGGGAGAAACTTTGCTACCAAAATTTGGAACGCCTATCGTCTGACTCAATCTTGGAATAAAGAAGATAAACCAGTGACAGAAACCGAACTTCAAACGATTGAATGGTTCGGAAACCAAATGAGCAAAACGATTGCTGAAATTGAAGACCAATTCTCTAAATTTAGAATTTCGGATGCGTTGCATTTAATTTATAAATTAATTTGGGACGATTTCTGCGCATGGTATTTAGAAGCAGTGAAACCAGCATATGGAGAAGGAATTTCAAAAGAAGTTTACAACCAAACGATGGTTTACTTTGGAGAATTAATGAAGTTGCTTCATCCTTTCATGCCTTTCCTTACAGAGGAATTATGGCAACATATGGGTGAAAGAACTCCTTCGGAAGCGTTGATTATTGCACAGCAAATGAAATCTTCATCTTTTGATTCAGCTAAATTAACGGACTTTGAATTTGCTAAAGAATTAATTTCAGGTGTTAGAAATTACCGTCAGAGTAAAGGAATTTCGCCAAGAGAAGAAGCGGAATTATTTACCAATGCGGATGGTTTCAAAAACGAAGCGGTGATTAAGAAATTGGCTAATGTTTCGACTATTCATTTTGGAGAAAAGACGGACAAACCAAGCTTTACATTTTTGGTTGGTGCTATAGAAGTTTCGATTCCTTTGAGTGAAAATTTAGATTTAGGCGAAGAAAAGCAAAAGACGGAGGAAGAGATTAAATATCTTAAAGGGTTCTTGATTTCTGTTGATAAAAAATTGTCCAACGAAAAATTTGTTGCCAACGCAAAATCTGAAATTGTAGAGAACGAGCGTAAAAAACAAAAAGATGCGCAAGAGAAAATTGCGATTTTGGAGGAGAAGTTAAAGACTTTGAATTAGATAATCCGGTAATTTTGGAAATTTGAAAATGTAGAAACTGCATTTTCAAATTTTCTCATTATCACATTCACAAATTGAAAAAATGAACATTACATTCTCCAAAAACAAGGAAGATATGGATGTGCCATACATTCATCAATTTTTATCAACCACTTATTGGAACGAAGGCGTTACTTTGGAGAAGATTCAGAAGTGTGTAGATAATAGTCTGAATTTTGGAATGTTTTTGAATGGTCAACAAATAGGTTATGCAAGAGTTTTGACCGATTTTGTTCGCTTTTCTTATTTGATGGATGTTTTTATCGATCCTAATATGCAAGGGAAAGGTTACGGAAAAATGCTGATGAAACATATTTTAGAAGATGAGGATATTTGTCAGGTTTCAGGGATGATGTTGGCGACAAAAGATGCACATACATTGTATGAACAGTTTGGTTTTGAGCGTCTAAACGAGGAAAGCCAAAAAAGGTTTATGGTTTTTAGAAGAGAAAATCTTTAAGTTAAATAAAAGTTAAATCATGTTTTAATTGGTGCTTTTATTTTACATTTGTTAGTATAGAATAAGAAAGTAATATGAATTTTAGTTCAGAGTCTCCAAAAATTGTTGTTGTAGGAAGTTCTTCCATAGATTTGGTGTTGGAAACCGAAAAAATTCCAAGTGAAAACGAGACGGTTTTGGCTCGGAGATACGAAAGTTTTTTTGGTGGTAAAGGGGCTAATCAAGCTGTTGGTACCGCAAGATTAGGAGGACATGTTCATTTTGTTGGTTGTGTCGGCATGGACCCTTTCGGGCAACAGATTATGAGACATTTGGTGGACGAAGGTGTCAATGTAGGTTTTGTTTATGAATCCGAAAATGCCTCTACTGGAACAGCTTATGTTACTGCAGCTCAAGGGAAAAATGCCATTGTGGTTGTTCCTGCTGCTAATTCGCATCTTAAACCAAAGCATATTGATGCTACAGAAAAATATATTGGTCAAGCGGATTTGATTCTTTTGCAGTTAGAGATTCCGATGGAAGTGGTAGAACATACGGTCGAATTAGCCAAAAAACATGGCAAAAAGGTGGGGATTTATGCTGCTCCAGCCAAGACACTTCCAAAACAAGTTAAAGAATATGCTTCTTTTATTGTAGCAAAAAGTGATGAGTTGGATGTCGTTTTTGGTGATGAGCCAAGAGACGAAATTCTAAAAAATTATCCTAACAGATTATTGATTCGTAATAAAGATAACTCCACGACGTATTACAATGGGTCGACCATGAAATATACTGAGAAAAATGATGACCAGTCCTTGTATCAAATGGGAATGGGAGATGCCTTCACTTCTGGATTTGCAATTGCAATTTGTCATGGAAATTCCATTGATGATGCAGTGAAATTTGGCAACGAAGTTTCTTTGAAAGTCGCTAAAACTCCCGGTTCTCAAAAGGGACTCCCGTTTTTGAATGATTTTTCTTAAATTTTGAATTAAATATCTTCGATATTATGTTGAGAATTTCAATTATTTGAGATTCTCTTTCTTTTTTAGATAAATTTGTCTTCTATCCATGAAAGAAATTAGACTTCAAACCAGTGTTGGACATAGCATTTCGATGACGATTTTCGAACCCGAAAATTCTTCAGGGAAGCTCCTGTTGATTAATGCTGCAACTGGTGTGAGGCAACATATGTATTACTCAATGGCTAAGTTTTTTGCCGAGAGGGGTTTTGTAGCGATTACTTATGATTACTACGGAATCGGAGCTTCCAAACCCGAAAATTTGAAATCTTGTAATGCGAGTATGAGATCTTGGGGTTAGGTGGATTATGCAACGGTAACTGAATTCATCAAGGTCAGTTATCCTTCTCTGCGGAAGTTTTGTTTAGGACATTCGGTTGGAGCATTAATTTTGGGAATGAACGAAGATTCTTCGATTTTTGAGAAATTTGTTTTTGTCAACACCCAAAAGGCATATCTCGGAAATCTCAATTTCAAAACTAAAGTCAAAGCTTTTTTTGGGTTTGGTTTTGCGCTTCCTTTTAGTATTCGATTGCTGGGTTATTTTCCGGCGCCTTGGTTTGGTCTCGGAAAACCCCTTCCTTCGGGGGTTGCTTTTGACTGGAAAACTTTAATTTTGAATAAAAAATCGACCAATGCATTGTTAGAAAAGACAGTTAATGTTTCCAAATTACTTCAACAGTATACGCTTGTCATTTCAGCTGAGGACGATGCTTGGCTGACTGAGAAAGGAATCAATACTTTGATGGCGGAGAGTTTTCCAAATCTGAAGGCTGAATTTCGCGTTATAGGTGTTTCGGAGTCTGAGAAAAATGAAGTAGGACACATTAATTTTTTTCGCAGTTACAATAGGAATTTGTGGGAAATTCCATTAATTTGGTTGGCTTAAGTTTTCCCCTTTTTGAATGGTTGGATTTGAAGTGAAGACTGAAAGAGGGGGTATAAATTCCCCTCCACTGGAGGGGTGGCGAAAATTCGTTAGAATTTTTGACGGGGTGGTTTATAAATATAAAAATGGAAAAAATAATATCACAAACAATTCATTTTGTTAAAGATAAATTGGATGGAGCAGAAGCCGGTCACGATTGGTTTCATGTAGAAAGAGTTTGGAAACTTTCAAAAAAAATTGCCGAAACTGAAGGAGGAAATCTGCAAGTGATTGAACTTTCGGCTTTGCTACATGATATTGCTGACCCCAAGTTTCACAATGGAGACGAAGCTTTGGCTTTGACGATTTCTGAAAACTTTATGAAGAGCCAGAATGTTTCTGATGAGGTGATTGATGATGTTTTGTTGGTGATTAAGAATATCTCCTTCAAAAATAGAGGAGAAGCGATTGGGAATCCGCCAATTGAATTACAGATTGTACAAGACGCTGACCGATTGGATGCCATTGGAGCGATCGGAATTGCAAGAACATTTAATTTTGGTGGGTTTAAGAATAACATGATGTATCATCCTGATATCAAACCTAATCTCGGAATGTCAAAGGAAGAGTACAAAAAATCCAATGGCACAACCATCAATCATTTTTACGAAAAACTACTTCTTCTGAAAGACTTAATGAATACCGAAACCGCAAACAAAATCGCATCTCAAAGACACGATTTTATGTTAAGTTTTTTAGACCAGTTTTATATGGAATGGGAAGCTGAGGTTAGTTGAAATGCAGAAGTTAGTTATTAGGGCTTAGGAATTTCAAATTCTAAACTCTAAACGCGCAACCGCTGATGCTAATCTCCTTCGTCAAGTTCAAATATTTCTTCTACTTTTTTGCCAAAATACTTTGCGATTTTTAGAGCTAAAACGGTGGAGGGAACATATTTTCCAGATTCCAGTGCATTAATTGTTTGACGAGTCACGTTCGTTATTTTCGCAAGTTCTTCTTGCGTGATGTTTTTAATTGCTCGTTCTATTTTAATTTTATTTTTCACCTTATTTATTTTTGAAAAGTAAATACTGAAACCTGAAAATATATAATATTAAAGGTAAAAAAATACAAATTCCCATGATCACGAGAAAACTGAATCCGAAGATTGAAAAATACAAAACAAAGATTATACAATAACTTACAAAAATACTCCAAAACATTGATTTTATCCGTAAACTATTGATGTATTCATCTTCATGTTTTTCTCTGGAAAAACCAACGAGAATTCCTCCAATGATTAGTAATAGTGGAATGATGTTATCTAATCCAATGCTTCCATAAACAAACCATCCTGGTTTTCCTTCTGAAAATAATTCGTCCGTATTATAGATTTTTATAAATGGAATTTCGATTGCCTTTTCCATTGAAGCATAAAATATTAGATAGATAATTCCACCAATCAGTGCTGGAATGAAAATGAACCAACCAATTTTCTTATAAACATTGGGTAAAAGTTTTAGATTTTTCATTTG
>NZ_JBYVEB010000069.1:0-18385 GCF_058117085.1 Chryseobacterium sp. CG10_8
CAAAATTACAATTGCCAGAAAGCAACGATAACTTATGGAAAAAGGAACTGGATTGCATGGTTTACCAACGATATACCAATACAAGACGGACCTTATATTTTCAGCAACTTACCCGGTCTTATCATAGAATTGCAAGACTCTAATCAAGCACATTCATTTCAACTAATTTCTAACTTTAAAACCAACAACCGAACCTCGAATATAACCAACAAATACATCACACCTATCGAAACAACAAGGGAAAAATTCAATAAAAAATGGAATGAGTTTCGAAAAAATCCCATTGGTTGGCAGGAGCAATTTGCAATTCAAAATCCCCAAAACACAAATTTTCGATATTTTGATGCTAATGGAAAAGAACTAAATACTCAGGAATTCTATAAAGAAGGAAGAAATAAAGCTGAAAAGGAAATTAGAAAGAGAAATAATTTTCTAGACCTAGAACTTTACCAATAAGAAAAAACGCTCAATTTTTTGAGCGTTTTTTCTTATGGCTTTTGATGTATATACCTAGAAAGTTTAATCCCTAAATCGGTCCAAATAATCTTCGGACTTCCGTTACGAACCAAATGATAATCTGCTGAACTTAACTCCTCCAAAATACTTTGGATATTGTTCCCGTGAATATAGTTAGCAAAAAAATCCCATTTGAAACCATTAGAATCCAATTTTTTATAAACTAAATTTTGGCTTCCGTAAGACTGCAACAAAGCAAGACGAAAGGTTTCAGTACAATATTCTAAAAACTTCTTCTGCTTCTCCCGATTCCAACTAGAAATATTGTGTGCCCACTTAATAATCTCTTTGAGATAGATGGGTCTCTTCTTCACCTGAAAAGCATCTCGAACCCATTGAATAAAAAGCTCTTCAAACTCATCTGACGACTGATCCTGTTCCAAAATTTTGCGAGCAACATTGAGGTCACCCTGAGACCTAAAGACCACTTCACTGAGATTACTAGAGTTAAATTTTTCTTGTTTCTCAATAAACGCAGTAATCTCTTCGTCACTCAATCTTGGGACTTCTACCAACTGTGTCCTAGACAAAATCGTTGGAAGGAAATCATTGGTACTTTCAGCAATAAGAAAAATATATGTTTTAGCTGGCGGTTCCTCTAGAAATTTTAGAAACTTATTTTCTGCTTTTTCGTTTAATTTATCAGCTCTCCAAATAATTAAAATCTTAGAACCTCCTTCAAAACTCCTCAGAGACAACTTCTGAAGCCTATCTTCGATCTCATCAACGGAGATAAAAAATTGTTTGTTCTCGGACTCTAGAAAGCCCGTCCAATCACCCAATCCCATATAAGGATTTTCGAGAACCATCTTTCGAAACTCTGGAAAAAGACGTTGGCTTAAAGACACATTTTTTTCGGAAAAAACAGGAAAACTAAAATGCAAATCAAGATGGTTAAGCCCAGAAACCTTGGATTCTGCCTTTGGATTTTCTGATTTCAAAATCTCTTGAGCGTACGCCAACACCAGAGGTAAAGTTCCGTAACCTTCCTTTCCTACGAAAAGTTGAGCATGACTTACCCGATTCTCTTGTATGGACTTTTTCAGTTGCTGTTTGAGGGGTTCTTGTCCCGCAATAAGTTCCCAATTCATGTTTCAAATGTACTCGAAATCCATTTTATAATCAAGTAGAAACAAGATAGTTTTATAAAAAATTATTATTTATGGGGATTTACTTAACAAACTTTAACCCAAACAAATTTCTTCAATCAATTAATATTTAAGATATTTGCGCTTTATTATATAAACGTTGAATGAAAAAGATTTTTGTATTATCTCTATTTTGCTTGGGAGCATCGATAGCAGCTCAAAATGTGGGAAACTCTCCCTATGCTGCGATAGGAATTGGAGATATTAAGTATGACAACACAGTAGAAAATTCCGCAATGGGAGGTATTTCAACTGCTTATATTACGGACTTTGGAAACACTTTTAACTTTCGTAATCCTGCTGCTAACGAGAATCTTCAGTTGACTTCGATTAAGATTGAGACCTCTAATGAAAACAACTTTTTCCGTTCTGATTTCAATAATTACAAAGGAAAAAAGAGTTCGACTTATTTATCCAATATTTCTATTGCTTTTCCACTTTCGCAAAAGACTAAATTTGGTTTTGGTTACCAACCTTACAGTTCTAAGAGATACGGAATCCTTTTACAGGAAACTTTAAGCGACAATACTACGATCAAAGCTAACAGTCTTCAAGGAAAAGGGACCATCAATACAGCACAAGCGGCTTTATCTTACCAAATTACTCCAGAATTTAGTTTAGGTGGTAGAGCAAACCTATATTTCGGAAGCCTTTACGAAATGGATGAAGTTACAAGAAGTGACTCCGAGTTAATCAACGGATACGAAACCAAAACAGAAGTTAACAGCTTTAACTTCACTTTGGGTGCTACTTATCAGAAGAAGTACGAAGATGATACAAGGTTAACAATTGGTGCTACTTCAACTTTTGGCAATACCAGAGGTATGAAGACCACTTATACCAACTCAACCTACTACTACAATACAACAACATCTGAGAAGGAACAAGAGTCAATTATTGAGCAAGTAGTCACCAAAGAAACCAACCTAATCCCTGCAGAAGCTTCTATTGGTGTAGGTTATGGACAATTTGCAAGATGGTTTGTTGGTTCTCAAGTAGACTATAGAAAAGGTGGAGATATCAGCTTCCACGGAAGAGATTATCATTATCAAGATTCTTATAGAATAGCAGCTGGAGGTTGGTACCTTCCTAATGCTAATAACTTTAGAAGTTACTTATCGAGAATTATCTATAGATATGGTGCGTTTTACGAAAGAGGGAACCTTAATATTAACGATAACAGCATCAACAAGTTCGGTTTTGACCTTGGCGCAACTCTTCCTTTCAAAAATAGAACAAGTGGTCTTGATTTAGGGTTAGAGTTCGGTAAGAGAGGTACTTTAGATAACAATTTGGTGAGACAAAATTTTGTAAACTTCAAGATAGGAATCAATTTTGCTGATAAATGGTTTGGTAAGACTTACTACGATTAAGATGAAATTAGTTTCGAAAAGACGAATAATAAATTGGACATTACTTTTTGGTTTTGTCCTTTTTTTGGTATCGTGCGAAGAAGATTTAGCAGAAACAAAAGAGCAAAATAAAAAGACAAATTTTGCATCCCGAATTATACATAATGCAAAAATAATCCAAAGAGATTCAGGATTTGTTAAATTGCGTGCAACCGCTCCACTCATAGAAGAATACGAACTTGTTGACACTCCTTATGTTGAAACCAGGAAAGGAATCTTTATCGAGTTTTTTGATAAAAAAAATCCAAAAAAACCAGGAAGTATCAAAGCTAATTATGCCAAAATAACTGAGAAAAAAAAGTTCTACGAAGCTAGAGGAAATGTAAAAATAAAAACTTCCGAAGGTCAATTATTTGCGACTCAATCTGTATTTTGGAATCAAAAAAAGAACGAAATTTACACCAAGGACACCGTATTCGTCACCGATAAAGACGGCTCAACCCAAGTCAGCGTTGGTGGAATGTGGGCAAAAGACGACTTCTCAGAGTACTACTTCTACAATAACTCAGGAACTAAGAATATTCCAAAAGGAGGAATTCCAGAAATGTCAAAATAATCAAATTCAAACTCTTCCAAAATGAATTTTCACGCCATAGGAATGATGTCTGGAACCAGCCTTGATGGTTTGGATATTTGCTATGTGGAATTTCAAAAAAACGGAGATAACAGCTGGAATTTCACCATTCTAGAATCAGAAACGATTAAATATTCTGAAATTTGGGAAGAAAAGTTGCGAAATGCCATTAATTTTTCCGCCCCCGAATTGCAGGAGTTAAACTCTCTATACGGTTTTTATCTCGGCGAAAAGGTCAAAGATTTTATCGAAAGAAAAAATATCAAAAAGCTAGATGTTATTGCTTCCCACGGTCACACCATTTTTCATCAACCAGAGAAAAAGTACACATTGCAAATCGGAGATGGTCGAGCGATTAGATTGTTGACGGACATTGCAACAGTATATGATTTTAGAAGTCAAGATGTTCTGATGGGAGGAAATGGAGCGCCTTTGGTTCCGATTGGTGACCAATTACTGTTTAGTGAATATGATGCTTGTATTAATTTGGGAGGATTCTCTAATATTTCTTTAAGTAAAAATGGGAAGAGGATTGCATTCGACATCTCTCCAGTTAATATCGTTCTCAACTTTTATGCAAAAAAACTAGGCCAAGCCTATGACCAAAACGGAGAATTGGCAATGTCAGGAATAATCAACGAAAATGTACTTACTCAGCTCAATTCTTTAGAATTTTATGATAAAACTCCACCAAAATCCCTCGGAATCGAATGGGTAAAAGAGCATATTTTCCCTCTCTTAGAACCACTGCAAATCAACGAAGCACTGGCGACTTTCACAGAACATGCCGCGCAACAAATTGCCAACACAATTAATCATTATAGATTACAAAATGCTCTACTCACTGGAGGTGGATCTTACAATCGGTTTTTAATCGAAAAAATACGTACAAAGACCAGTTGCGAAATCGTTATCCCTCAACCAAAGATTATCGACTTCAAAGAAGCACTCATTTTTGCATTGATGGGAGTTCTAAGACTCAATAACGAGAACAATGTACTTTCATCAGCAACGGGAAGTTCAGCAGACCATTGTACGGGTTTATTGGTTTAAAACAAAAAAGACGAGCACAAAGCCCGTCTTAAATTATTCTTTTCCTAAACGAAGACTACGAAAATTTCTCTTCAATTTTGTCTGTCAAAGTATTAATAAAGTTCTGAAGTGGTTTTTCCACCATCATTTTAATAAATGGATTGAATTTTCCTTCGAACATCATCTGAACCTCCGTTTGAGCATCGCTAAGAGCGTTCATCATCGTCTTTAAAGTAAAATCCAAAGAAGAACTTGCAGACTTCAATTCTGCTTGCTTTTCGGTAACCTCTCCTATCTTAAGAGCAATTTCTGGCATTCCTTTCAATGAAAATTTGAAACCTTCTTCATTTGCTTCAAATTTCTGAAGTCCCTCTGGCATCAACTCTTTATAGTTTTCAGGATACTTTAAAAGTTCTACTAATTCATTTACCGGCTTATTTACGGTAATTTTTCGTCCTTCTAAATTCATTTTTATATTTTTGTAGTTTAAAAGATGTGTTGTGCAAATGTATAAAGTTTTTGTGAACGAAAAAAAATTATTACTCTCTTCTGTTCCGCAAGGCATGGATAAGAATCTCCATTACGAAAATCACGCTACTATTGAGATGGCGCTGGACCTTTTGGAGAACACTTCCTGCCCAGAACTCAACGTCTATTTTGACGACTTCGACTTCATGTGGAACGACTTCAAAGCGATGTTTCGGGTTATCGAAGCTGCAGGTGGAGTGGTAAAAAATAACAAAGGGAATATTCTTTTCATCAAAAGACTTGGAAAATGGGACCTTCCCAAAGGAAAAATCGAAAAGGGAGAATCCATTGAAGATGCAGCCGTACGCGAAGTTAATGAAGAAACTGGACTAACCAACCTGACCCTAAAAGACTTTATTAATACCACATTTCACATCTATCGCGAAAAGAAAGGAGAACTTGTTTTGAAGGCTACTCACTGGTTCAACATGCAATATTCTGGCAACAATGAAGCAAAACCGCAAGTTGAAGAGGGGATTACAGAAGTAGACTGGAAAAACGATTCTCAAATTAAAGAGGTTGTTTTCCCATTGACTTTTCAAAACATCAAACTCATTTTGGAAGAAAGTAAAGCTGTTTAGGTTACAGAAAATCAATCACCTTTTCCAAAGCTATACCACGAGAGCCCTTTAATAAAATATTATTTGAAGTAATTTTATTCCTGATTAACTCCTCCTGAAGACTCTGAGAGGTATCAAATGACCGCGCATGCCCCAACTTTAGAAAGTGGGTCCCTACGGTAATAATTTCGTCAAATTCGAGCTCTTTTGCTAGGTCAAGAATCTTTTGGTGTTCGACAAAACTTTCCTCTCCTAATTCCAACATATCACCAATAATAACGGTTTTGGAGCCTTCGAACTGACTAAAATTCTTAAGAGATTCAGCCATAGAACTTGGATTAGCATTATAAGTATCCAATACCAAAGTCTTGTCTCCAATTTTCTTGATTTGAGACCTCATATTAGTTGGAGTATATGATTCTATCGCTTCTTTAATTAACTGAAAATCGATATCAAAATGCAGACCTAGGCTAACCGCTGCAGATATATTAGTGAAGTTATAACCTCCTGTCAATTGAGACTGCGCATCTTCTCCCTGATAAGTAATCCCTACAAAATTATCTTTCATAAAACTGGAAAAATAATAATCGGAATCAGGAGTCCCAAATGTAATTTTAGGTATATAATCAGCGGTCTTTTCACACTGAATTGCATCATTCTGATTCACCAAAATAACTTGATTATGTGACATTAAGTATTCGTACAATTCTGACTTGCCTTTTATTACCCCTTCATAACCACCAAAGCCTTCTAAATGAGCTTTCCCAAAATTAGTAATATATCCAAAATTAGGTTGAGCTATTCTACACAATAACTCAATCTCTTTTTGATGATTAGCTCCCATTTCAACAACTGCTAATTCATGCTGTTCTCTGACCGAAAGAATGGTCAATGGGACACCAATATGATTATTAAGATTACCAAAAGTGTACTGTACATTAAACTTCTTTGAAAGAACGGCATGTATTAATTCTTTGGTTGTTGTCTTACCATTGCTTCCTGTAAGACCAATAATAGGTATTGTTAAATGACTTCTGTGATGTAAAGCTAATTGCTGAAGAAATTCTAAAGTTGAAGGAACATAAAAAATATTTCTTTCTATATTTTCAAATTCTTTTTGCTCGACAATGACAGACAAGGCTCCATCGTTGACAGCTTGCTCTGCTAACAAAGCCGCATTAAAATTGTCACCAGAAAAAGCGAAAAACAAATCTCCTTTTTCAATCTTTCGACTATCAATAGTGACTTTGTTACATTTCAGAAAAATGGAATAAAATTGCTCTACATTCATACTTCAAAAATAAAAAAACCTTCCAAACAATTGGAAGGTTTTTGTAATATTTTCAGATTAATTTTATCTTCTAGTTCTGCTTGTTTTATCTCCAACAGCATTTTGAGCAACACGGAAACCAATCCATCCAAAACCTTTAGCTTCATCTTTATATCTTCTTTGCCCTGGATCCAGCCAATAAGCTGTATCTTTCCAAGAACCACCTTTTACAACTCTTATGTAATTAGAAACTTCAGATGTTCTAGCACCTTTATCTTTTTCCATAATTACTCTACCACTTCCATCAACTAAGAAGTTTCTTCTTGGAGCGTTGTACATACTGAAGTTTGTATCCGCGCTATCTCCAGCACTTCTATAATCTAGAGAAGAAATACGATCTCCATCTCTGAAATTGCTGTGATTTGCAATAGTTTCTCTTTGATATTGACCAGGAAGATTTCTATAGATTACTCTACCATCAGCTAAAGTATCATACTTAACATCTCCGTTATCAATTTTCTTATAAGTACCGTCACCATTTCTCAAAATCTTTTGAGGTGCACTTCCTCTATAATAATTGAAATCGTTGTAATCAGCATCAATGATTGGTCTATATACATCAGCAGTCCATTCCGCAACGTTACCAAACATACCATAAAGACCTAAATCATTAGAAGGATACTTCTTAACATAAGCCGTCTCAGCTGACCCATCATTTTTCCACCCTGGTACTCCAGAATAGTCACCAGTACCCATCTTGAAGTTTTCAAGATACATACCTTTTTTACTTAGATTATCAATCTTAGGATCTTTTCCTTCAATACTATTGTACTCCCTATTTTTTTGAGTTGCTAAAGCCGCAAATTCCCATTCTGCTTCAGTTGGTAATCTAAAACTTTCTACCATTACAGCATTAGGAGATCCATTAGCTTCACGAATTCTTTGATTAACAGACTTGCTCATCCCAGAACGCTGCTCCATTCTTTGCTTATTAATATAAGCCATCATTTCAGGATCGTTAGATTTGAACTTATCCATATTGAAAGCTGCTCCACCAAAGTTGTTATTTTCATTGATATAGAAATCCTTGGAAATAACACCCGCATCCATCAAAGCTTTTTCATTAGCTCTATCAGTTAACCAATCGCAATACTTGTTTGCTTGAGACCAACTAACACCCACTACTGGGTAATAATCGTATTCTGGTGCACGGAAGTATCTCTCAGAATTGTCATTTCTAGACAACTCATTATCCCAAAGTAGTGTATCTGGCAAAGCTCCATTATAGATATTTCTAAACTCAGGATCAGATGGAGGGAAAACATATTTTAACCAAGTGATATATTCTCGGTATTCGTAATTGGTAATTTCCGTTTCAGCAATATAGAAGTTGCTAACCTGCATTCTGTGAGGACTATTATTCCAATCATGCATTACATCGTCTTTCACAAGACCCATCGTGAAGGTACCACCTTCAACAAAAACCATCCCTGGCCAACCTTTTTGATTCTGTGGTTTTCCAGAAAAGAACCAACCTTTCGAATCGTTTGGCTTCCAACCGGTTTTACTCGTGAATTTTTTTGATCCACCACCGCTACCTGAGCCTCCACAACTGGTTAATGCTAACGCAGAACTTATTGCTATTAATGAAAACAACTTTAACTTTCTCATAGTTGATATAAATATTTTCAAAGTACAAAGAAATGATAATTTTATTAATTAATCAAGTAAATAATTGATTTTTTTGCAAAACGACACCAAATTAATTTTATTGTATCATACCATAATTTATATTTTTTCGTTTATTTTGTAAAAGATTATACAAATCGAAGTATGAAGAATTTATTATCCATTATTTTTTTAGGGTTAATCAGTCCGTTTTTGTTATCTCAAAGCATAAAAATTAATTGGAACGGCTCCAAAACAATAGATTATGGTATTGAGAAAAGAAATCTCCCCCACTTTACTAATGAAGGCTTTTCGTCCGACCAAAATAATGTTTTTATTAATATCAAACAAAATGTTGGTGAAAAAGATTTAAAAATTTCTAATATGCAGTGGGAAAATGTTTCTCAGGCAGAATTATTTGACCTTGATAGAAACCTTGTGAAAAATGAGGATAGCTATGGAATCTCGTACAAGTTTTTCGAAGGCAACAGAATCGCCTATATTACTGTTGGTCTTTTCAAAAGTGAAAAGGGAAGTTTCAAAAGGCTTTCTTCATTTGATCTTGTTCCAACTAATATGAATGTTACCAATTTTCAAAAAGTTGGAACAACCGACAACCCTCTTGTTTCTGGAGGCTTTTACAAAATTAAAGTGGATAAATCAGGAATTTTCAAGATTACAACTCAATTCCTTCAAAGCAATGGGATCAACCCTTCCAATATTAATCCAAAAAACTTTAGAATCTATGGAAATGGTGGTATCTTATTACCCGAGCACAACCAAGATATTAAGTACGATGCGTTGCAGGAAAATGCAATACAAGTTGTAGGAGAAGACGATGGCATTTGGAACGACGGAGATTATGCGCTGTTTTATGCACAAGGCCCTACTGGATATAATCTTTATGATAGATCTAATGGAAACGGCTATAAAAGACGTGAAACTCGGAATGATACACCCCAACATCTTAAAAACATTTATGAGGATTACGCATATTACTACATTAATTTTGATAAAGGTCCAGGAAAAAGAGTAACCGATGTAGATGCAAGCCTACCAGCAAATCTAATTTCGCGATATGACGCCTACCAATATATTGATAATGATGAATTCAATCCTTTAAAATTAGGAAAAGTGTGGGTCGAAAATACTCCGTTTACAAGTACAAAAACAGTTACATTTAACACTAATTCAACTATTCAACTAGGAGATCAAGTTCGTTTTAGAACGCAGGTTGTAGGTTACAATTCTGGAGGAAACAGTATAAGCTTTAACTTAAACGGTGGAAATAGTAACAGCGCTAGCATTGGAAGTACAGCAAATTATGCAAGAATTCCTTTTACTGGAAGTAGCACTACAATTTCTGGAAATACGGTAACTTTTAATTACACTCCCAACATTTCTAATAATCCTTACGGACTCTTTTATATTGATTATACCGAAATACAGTATAAAGAAAACCTTAGCTTCAATGGTGGCCAAATGAATTTTCGTGATTTCTCTCTAGTTAGTGGCTCTGGACAAAGTTATGGTTTCGCTATTTCTAATGCATCGAGTGTAGAACAAGTTTGGGACGTTTCCGATTGGACTAATGCCAACAGAAGAATCAACAAAGCCTCCGGTTCAAACTTCAACTTTGGTTACATTACCAATAATCTATATTTCAATAACGAATTTGTTGCTTTTCGAGCAGACGCAGCATATACTCCTACATTTGTAGGAAGTGTAAGTAACCAAAATCTGCAACAACTGCAAAATATTGATTACCTCATCTTAACAAAACCAGAGTTTTTTGGTCAAGCTCAACGTTTAGCCAACTACCACCAGACGGTCAATGGGTATACCACAGAAATCGTGGATATCAACAAAATTTACAATGAATACAGTAGCGGAGGTCAAGACCTTACAGCGATTCGAGATTTTGTAACTCATCTTAATTCTCCTCTAGGAACGTTAAAATATGTTTTCATTTTGGGAGATGCTACATTTGATTTCAAGAACAGAACCCCTAACAATTATAATATTGTTCCAGGATACCAAAGTGAGGAAAGTGGAAATTTTGTAAGTTCATTTGTTACTGACGATTATTTTGTCATGACCGCACCACAAACCAATAACTACATTAGCAGCATTATTCCTGATGTACCAATAGGAAGAATTCCTGCAGCAAATGTAACAGAGGCACAGACGATGATTGACAAAGTGTTAGCCTATAACAACAGTCTTTCTGGTCAATCAACCCCATTTGGAGTATGGCGAATGAAAATGGACTTCCTTGTGGATGACAATAAAGACAACGGTACACCTTTTCACAACTTGATGAACGCTGCATTGGTTAACAATTTTGAGGGAACAACGGATAAGCCAGAATATAATATTAGAAAATTATACTTTGATTCCTTTGTACAGCAAAGTTCTGCTGGTGGCCCTACCTATCCGCAAGTAAACCAAGCAATTTCTAACGATATCGGAAACTCCTTGTTTATGTACTACTTTGGACATGGTGGACCGAACGGATGGGCACAAGAAAGAGTTCTATCTTCAAGCGATATCCAAGCATTTAATAATTTTTCTAGTGTCTACAGTAGATTTCCAGTAATGTCAACCATTACGTGCGAATTTTGTCTTTGGGATGAGCCTAACGTATTTTCCGCAGGAGAACAAGTAATCAAACATGAGAACGGAGGCTCTTCTGCAATGATTACTTCCAGCCGCGCAATTAATGTCGATTATGGTGAACAATTTACAGGAACTTTTGTTAATAGAATTTTCGCACTCAATTCTGATGATTTTAATCATCTTGGAGACGCCTTCCTTAATGCCAAACTCACATACGGAAATAACATCAATCATTTAAAAGTTAATTATCTTGGTGACCCTGCAATGAAATTGGCCAGACCAAAAAGATATTTGGTGATTGATAACATCCAAACTCCAACTCCTAACACAATACGAGCTTTGGATTATGTAACCATTACAGGTCACGTTAATAAACCAGACGGAACACTTAATACCAACTTCAATGGAAAGGCGGTTATTAATATATTTGATAAAAGACTTAATAAGGTTACGCTTAATAATGATGGGGATTTAACACCAGTTTTACACTATACCGAAGAAGGAAGCGCCATTGTAAAAGCAACTGGAACTGTGGCCAATGGTCTATTTACTGTTGAATTTTATGCTCCTTATGATATTAACTACACTATTGGGCAAGGTAGAATTTTGGCTTATGCTGACAACAACGAATTTGATGTATTTAATAATATCTCCTATCAAATCGGAGGAATTAATCCCGATGGAATCAATGACAATCAACCACCGAAGGTTCACCTATATATGAACAATACCAACTTTGCAAACGGTGGAATTACAGATCAAAATCCAATGCTTCTCGCTTGCATTACCGATGACACAGGAATTAATTCTACGGGCGCAGGAATTGGACACGATATCACTGTTTACCTAGATGGAGAAATAATGAATACAATTGTTCTCAATGATTTCTTCTCTTCGGGCGAGGGTTTTGGTTGCGCAAATCCTGATTTGAAAGACTATCAGAAAGGTTATGTTACTTATCCTTTCAGAAATCTTGTTCCTGGAGAACACACACTTACATTTAAAGTTTGGGATATCAACAATAATTCTACAACTGCTACGTTAAACTTTGTAGTAAAGGATGAAACTAATCAAAATCTAATCGTAAATAGACTATTAAATTGGCCGAATCCTTTTACAGACAAGACTTACATTCAGTTTGAGCATAATTGTGATGATATTTTGGATGTTAATGTTCAGATTTTTACAATAACAGGAAAATTAGTTAAAACTTTTTCACAAACCGTGACCGCGGAACCATTCTTAGAAGGCTATAGAACACCTAGACAAGCGATCGAATGGGATGGAAAAGACGATTATGGAGATGCTGTTGGTAAAGGAACTTACATCTTCAAAATATATGCTCGCAGCCAAAACCAAGACAAGTGTAAAGGTGGTGCAACAGCAATTGAAAAGATGGTCATATTAAAATAATTTATATATTTGGAAAATAAAATAAGATACTATATGAATTTCAGGAAAAAACTTCTCTTATTAGGAGTAGGTATAGGTTGTGGTTTAACCGTTTCTGCACAAGTAGATTATAGCAAAATTCGTCCAGTTCTTACAGGGGCTCCCTTTCTAAGAATTGCTCCTGATGCTAGATCTGCTGGAATGGGTGATCAAGGGGTTGTAACATCTCCAGATGTATATTCTCAATTTTGGAACGCTGCAAAATATCCTTTTAGCAGAACAACTTCTGGGTTAGGTGTTAACTACACTCCGTACATGGGTAAATTAACCAATGATGTTTTTTTGCTTTATGGTTCTTATTATAAATTTATTGGTCAAGAAGAGCGATCTACTATTTCTGCAAGTTTGTACTATTTCAATATGGGACAAGTAGATTTGAGAAGTTTAGGTGCAGATAACTCGGTTATTGATCAAGGTACTGCTTCACCTAATGAACTTTCACTAGATGTTGCCTATGGAATTAAATTTGCTGATAGTTTCTCAGGAGCGATTACGGCACGATATATCAGATCTGACTTAGCTGGAGGATTCAACACCAATACTACTTTAAAACCAGCCAACAGTTTTGCGCTTGATATTTCCGGTTATTATACATCTCCTAGATTT
Organism: Chryseobacterium sp. CG10_8; assembly: GCF_058117085.1. NCBI lineage: Bacteria > Pseudomonadati > Bacteroidota > Flavobacteriia > Flavobacteriales > Weeksellaceae > Chryseobacterium > Chryseobacterium sp. CG10_8. Next base: position 13,386 of record NZ_JBYVEB010000069.1, read on the forward strand.
TCAGGGCCAGGAGGAATGGACAATAAAGTAAACGCGGGTTTTGCAATTCAAAATCTTGGACCTAAATTAGATTATACAGGTGACGACGAATCAAGATCTTATCTTCCAACAATGGCTAGATTAGGTATTGGTTATGATTTATTCTTAGATGATGTTAACCGAATCGGATTTAGTGCTGAAGGTTCTAAACTTTTAGTTCCAGGAGCTATTGACTATAACGCTGTTACTGGTCAATACGAAATCCCGAATGTAGGCGTTATGGCAGGAATCGGAAAATCTTTCAAAAATGAAAAAAGTATCATGCTTTCTGGAGGATTGGAGTACGCGTATGATAATGCTTTCTTTGTAAGAACAGGTTACTTCCATGAAAGTGAAGAACAAGGAGCCAGACAGTTTGCAACTGCAGGTGTTGGACTTAAGTACAAAGTACTTTCTTTAGATGTTTCTTATCTCATTAATACATCCAAAATCAATACTTCCCTTGATAATACATTGCGTTTTGGACTTACATGGCACATTGGTGACGAAACCTACAATGCTCAAGATTACTAAAATGCTTATGGCATAAATCATAATAAAAAAGTCCTCAACTGCGAGGACTTTTTTATTTTTGCAATTAATTACTAATATTTTTCTTTCCGGATATGAACTACGCTTCCGAACTTAAGAAGTTTATTTCCAGCCAATACATTTATTCTGGCTTACGAATTGCCTTATCCATCGTAATCCCGAGTATCATATTGGCGTATTTCGGATTGTTAAAAGAGTACTTCCTCTTCCCTCTTGCAACAAGTTTCGTTGGACTGACTGATCAAGCTGGCCCTTTTATCAGAAGAAGGAATGCTTTAATTCTCGCCATTTTCCTATTTGTCTCCGTTGCAGGAATTGCAAGTGTATTAAAAGACCTTCCCATTCTTATCTATTTCGAAATCATCATCTTCGGAATATTCTTTTCTATGATTGGAGTCTATGGTCAAAGATTAGCACAGGTTGGAGGACTCACTTTAGTCGTTTTCTCGATCTTTATTGATGGAAATTTTGTTGGAGATCAAATTTTAAGAAGTTTAATAATATTCGCTGCAGGTGCTGTGTGGTTCTTAGTCATCTTTATGATTGTAACCACTCTTCAACCCTACAAATTAGCCAGCCAATTGATCGGTGAAAATTACATTGAATTGGCTGATTACATCAAAATTAAAGCAGGTTTTTACCAAAAAGATGCGGATATCGATGCTATTTACAAAAACATTATTTCCAAGCAAATTGTCATCAAAAACCTTCAAGAAGATGCCAGAGAAGTTGTCTTTAAAACAAGAACAATAGTCAACGAATCCACTACTACTAGTCGAATATTGATGTTGATGTTCCTTAACTCCATTGATTTTTACGAAAAATTATATACCACAGATCAAGATTACAAAAAGCTACAGGAGGATTATGGTGACGAAAAAGTAATGGAGTACATCCATGACTTTTTAATTATGATCTCAGAAGAGGTATCCCGAATTGGTATTGCTTTACAAAGCGGACAACGTGCAACTATAAATCCTGATATTGATATCGAATTAGAAAAGGTTGCCAATGAATATTTTGAGCTTCGCAATCGAAAAATGTCGGCAGATAATCTTGAAAATTTCATGACCTTGCGGATGGTCTTACTGAGATTACGAGAGATGAAAGACAATGTTAAAAATATATTTTTGGTTTTCTCTCAAGATCAAAAATTAGCCAAAAGTCTTTCTACCGGTTTGGATTATGACAAATTTGTACCAAAGCAAGAAAAGCTAAATCTCAAAGTCCTTATCAATAACTTTTCTCTTGAGTCTCTTCACTTTCGGCACTCCATTCGTTTGACGTTAGCTATGCTTTTAGGATATGCCATTTCAAGGTTTGAGTTTCTTGGAATCGGACATGCATATTGGATTCTCATCACTATTGTTGCGATTATGCGTCCAGCTTACAGCACGACAAAACATCGAAATCTTCTCAGACTATACGGAACTATAGGTGGCGCTGTGGTTGCCTATCTTCTTTTAATCTATATTGATAATGGAGCTGTGCTTTTAGCCATTTTGCTTTCCAGTATGATTCTCTGTTTCGCATTCTTAAAAGGAAAATACTCTTGGGCGGTTTTTTTCATGACGATTTACATTTTTATTTCATTCAATTTTTTGAATCCAGGAAATGTAAATTTGATTTTCAAGGATCGTATTTTGGATACTTTGATTGCGGGAGTATTGGTTTTCTTGGTTTCTTATTTTGTTCTCCCAGTGTGGGAACATGAGCAAAACCTCGAATTGATGAAAAAGACGGCTAAAGACAATTTGAAATATTTTCAAGTTGTCATGCAAAAATTCCAATCACAGCCAACAGAAATTCAACAATATAAGATTGCACGAAAAAATGCTATCATCAGCATGGCCAACCTTTCGGACAACTTCCAACGGATGATTTCTGACCCAAAAAATCAACGGGAAAAATTAGAAGCAGTTCATCAATTTGCAACAACTTCGCATCTGATCACCGCTTATGTTGCATCGTTGTCGCAATATTCTGATTCAGGAAGTCAATTTCCAGAAATTGATTTTGAAAATTGGAATCAAAACATCGAGAACCAAATGCAACAAGTCATTGATTTGCTTAACAATGAAAAGAAAACGGTCGAAAAAACAGAAATTACAGAACCGCAAGATTCGGTGGACGAACTTTTGTTAAAACGAAAAAACGAAATTGAAGAAAACGAATTTCATGACCGTCGAGACCTTAGCAGAATTTCGCACTTAGCAGAAATCAATAACATTCGAGAATTATTGGACTTACTTTTAGATGTAGTATCCGAGCAACGAAAAGCCATCGTAAAATATTTCAAAGAAAGTTAGACACTAATCGCGAGGTATCTTGAAGTTAATCTGATGATTTTCCTCTACAATAGCGAAATAAAATTCTTCAATCTTGATGACTTTGGCTTCATACACATCCTCAAAATCTTCATCAAAGACCCTACATTTAATACTATCCAACTGGTTTAATTCAAATGGATAAACTTCATAATGTCTTTTCAATGACCAATATTTTGACGGATGAAGTTTGTACAAAGATTCTTTAATAGTCCAGATAATCGTTAAGAATTCAACTTCATTTTCGTTTTCAGTCCATGAAATTTCGGTATCGTAAAGGAATTTATGCTTTACTCTTAAAATTTTAGGCATTATTTTCTCCAAATCAATTCCGACACGCTTCTGCGAAATGGCCAAGGAAGCAAATGGATACGAATGCGTAATGGAAATAAAGGCATCTTTCGGAAAAAGATAGGGTTGCCCTTCAGTTTTGTATTTTATTCGATGTTCTGGCAAAGCGAGTTTCAACATCTTCCGAATCATCAAAAACTCAATTAATTTTTTAGGATGGTATTTTTCTACCTTTTCAAAATCATCTGGTTCAATCAATTCTTGATGGTCAAAATCATCACAATTTTCATCATATTTCCAGAATAAAATTGTCGCATTATCGTCTGTAAAGTCTTGAAAAAAAGGCATATTTTGAGTTGCGAGATTTAGTTTGTAAATTTGCAAAAATTTTTTCGAAAAAAGATGGAAACGACTACACAATACATTCCTTACAAAGTTAAGGATATTTCCCTCGCTGAATGGGGAAGAAAAGAAATTACTTTAGCTGAAGCTGAAATGCCAGGATTGATGGCTATCCGTGAAGAATACGGTCCTTCTCAACCTTTGAAAGGTGCAAGAATTGCTGGTTGTCTTCACATGACAATCCAAACAGCTGTATTAATCGAAACTTTGGTTGCTCTTGGTGCGGAAGTTACTTGGTCTTCTTGTAACATTTTCTCAACTCAAGACCATGCTGCTGCTGCTATTGCTGCTGCTGGAATCCCTGTTTATGCTTGGAAAGGACTTAACGAAGAAGAATTCGACTGGTGTATCGAGCAAACGCTTTTCTTTGGAGAAGACAGAAAACCATTGAACATGATTTTGGATGATGGTGGAGATTTGACCAATATGGTTTTTGATAAATATCCAGAATTCACCAAAGACATCAAAGGACTTTCTGAAGAAACGACTACTGGAGTACACAGATTGTACGAAAGAATGAAAAACGGAACTTTGGTAATGCCTGCAATCAATGTTAACGATTCTGTTACAAAATCAAAATTTGATAACAAATACGGTTGTAAAGAATCTGCTGTAGATGCAGTAAGAAGAGCAACTGACGTTATGTTGGCTGGAAAAAGAGTAGTTGTTTGTGGATATGGTGATGTTGGTAAAGGAACTGCAGCTTCTTTCAGAGGAGCAGGTTCTATCGTTACTGTTACAGAAATCGATCCAATCTGTGCACTACAAGCTGCAATGGACGGTTACGAAGTAAAAAGATTAGATACTGTAGTTGATAATGCAGATATCATCATTACAACTACTGGAAACTTCAATATCGTAAGAGGAGAACATTTCCTAAAAATGAAAGATAAAACCATCGTTTGTAATATCGGACATTTCGATAATGAAATTGACATGGCTTGGTTAAACAAAAACTACGGAGCTACAAAATCTGAAGTTAAGCCACAAGTAGATATCTACACTATTGAAGGTAAAGAAATCATCATCCTTGCTGAAGGTAGATTGGTTAATCTTGGATGTGCAACTGGTCACCCAAGTTTTGTAATGAGTAACTCTTTCTCTAACCAAACTTTAGCTCAAATCGAACTTTGGAACAATTCAGCAGCATACAAAAACGAAGTATATATGTTGCCAAAACATTTGGATGAAAAAGTAGCTGCACTTCACCTTAAGAAATTAAGCGTTGAATTGGAAACCCTTTCTCCAGAGCAAGCAGAATACATCGGTGTTGAAGTACAAGGCCCTTACAAACCAGAATATTACAGATACTAATTAAGATGGTTGATGGTTGATGAATGATGAATGAATGATGAGATTTCAACCAAAAAAAACTTGAAACGCCTTAGGAAACTAAGGCGTTTTTTTAAT
>NZ_JBYVEB010000070.1:0-17054 GCF_058117085.1 Chryseobacterium sp. CG10_8
TTTTATTACAATAAAATTTAGAACATTTTATTATAATTCCATGCAGAAAGAAAGACACCTGCAGTCTCTGTTCGAAGGCGTTGAGGACCGAGAGAGACACCTTTAATTCCTTTTTTCGCCAACATTTCTATTTCTGGGACAGAGAAATCACCTTCAGGACCTACAAGAAAAGTATATTCCTCTTGAGGTGGGATCTCATTAAGATTAATTCTTTCCAAGCTTTGGTCGCAATGCGCAACAAATGTAGTTTGTGGATTGACCAAATTCAAAAAATCATTGAGTTTGACCAATCCGCCAATTTTTGGAAAATGAAATCTCAAACTCTGCTTCGAAGCTGCAATGACTTGCTTTTCAATTTTTTCAATCTTGAGATGACTTCTCTCAGAATTCTGGGTTTGCAGAAAAGTAATTTCAGAGATACCCAATTCAGTTGCTTTTTCTACGAAGAAATCGATTCGGTCGATGTTCTTGGTAGGCGCAATCGCAATATGAAGTTTTGGAACAAAAGGCGGATGGTTTTCAATGATGTTTTCTGTCTCAAAATCAATATGTTTACCGCGAATGGCGATTTGTCCATTAGCCGAATTACCCTTTCCATCAGTAATGGTGATATGTTCGCCATCTTTCATTCTCAAAACTTTGGAAATGTGATGCGCTTCCAATTCGTCAAGTTGTACTTCGGGAAAAATCTGTCCAAAAAATAGTTTCATTTCAATCAAAAATTATCGACAAGTTGTGCTAAAGATTTAGTTTAAATTTAAAAAAAAGAAAAATTATTCGAAATCTTCCTCCAAGTTGTAACGAGCATCTGCAACAGCTTCAATATCACAGAACTCACCTCGTTCGTATTTCAATTGAGCGACCATCGCAATCATTGCTGCGTTATCCGTTGTATATTCGAATTTTGGGATGTAGGTGCTCCAACCTTTTTTATCCGCATTGAGCTTCATGGCATCTCTCAAACCAGAATTCGCGGAAACGCCACCTGCAATTGCAATTTCATTAATTCCATAATCTTCAGCTGCTTTTTCTAATTTTTCCATCAAAATACTAACAATGGTTTTCTGAACCGAAGCACAAATATCATTAAGATTTTCTTCAATGAAATTTGGATTCTGCCTCACTGCTTTTTGAATGAAGTACAATACTGAAGTTTTGGTACCACTGAAGGAGTAATCATAGCCTTCCATTTTCGGTTTGCTAAAAGTAAAAGCGTCGGGATTACCTTCTTTAGAGAGACGATCAACAATAGGACCTGCTGGATAATCGAGATTAAGGATTTTTCCAATTTTATCAAAGGCTTCACCAGCGGCATCATCAAGGGTTTTGCCGATGATTTCCATTTTGAAATAATCTTTCACCAATACAATCATCGTGTGTCCTCCACTCACTGTTAGACACAAAAATGGAAACTTGGGAGGCATAGGATTTGCATCCGCAATAAAGTGAGCAAGAATGTGCGCCTGAAGGTGGTTAACCTCGATTAATGGGACATCCAAACTCATCGCTAAAGATTTTGCAAAAGATGCTCCAACAAGAAGAGAACCCAAAAGTCCAGGACCTCGGGTAAAACCTATGGCTTGAATGTCTTTTTGTTGTATATTTGCTTTGTTTAGTGATTTTTGTACAACTGGGATAATGTTTTGCTGATGGGCTCTTGACGCTAATTCTGGAACAACTCCACCATATTCGTTGTGGATTTCTTGATTAGCTGCAATATTGGAAAGGATCGTATTCCCTTTGATAACTGATGCTGAAGTATCATCACAAGAGGATTCAATCGCTAAAATTATTGATTCATTCATTACAATGGCAAATTTAGAGAATAATAACGATAAAAATAAATCCATTTCTGACAAAGTAGGAGATGCTTTGCATGAGACGCAGGATTTTGTAAAAGAAGCTATTGACCATCCATCTGACGCTGCGCATGAAATTATGGATCAAGCAAAGCATGATGTACAAAGTCTTAAATGGTGGAAGAAATTGTTGTTAATCGTTTTCTGGACCGTTTTTTCAATCTTTACAATTCTTTTCATTGTTATCAATCTGGATGTTACCAAAGAATGGGCTGCTAATAAAGCTTTGGATTTGTTGAATAAGGATTTCAAAGCTCATATGACCACAGAAAGTGTGGATGTTGATTATTTTGGAGATGTTACCATCAAAGGACTTAAGATTCTCGATTATAAAGGTTTAGATTTCATCAAAGCTGAGGAAGTCAGTGCCAATTCGGATTGGTTTATTTTAGCTAAAAATGCCATTAGTGGAACCAATTCTCTAAGTTTCAAAAGTATTACACTAAAGAAGGCGGATATCAAAGTAGTCACTTACAAAGGAGATTCTATATCTAACTTTATTCGCTATGTTTCCAATTTTGATACTGGAAAATCAAGAGATCCGAAGAAGCCAGTTTTTCAGATGAATTCGAGGATTAACATCTTTGATTCAAAGGTTTCTATTGTCAATCAAAATAGTGAAGGTGACGCTGGAAAGTGGCTTACCGCAACCAATTTTAATTTGGTAGCTCCTAAGTTGAAGGTAAAAGGAAGCGAAGTTTTTGCTCAAGTTAATAACTTAACCTTTACTACAGAACGTTACGGAAAAAAACATTTTGTCGAAACTTTTTCGACCGATATTACGCTTAACAAGAAAGGGTTACAACTCAAAGACGCGACCATTAATACGGACCATAGTTTATTACAAGGTGATATTGTTTTCAATTTGGATAATGGAAAATGGACGGATTTCACTAACAAAGTGGTTTGGGATCTCAATTTGAAAAGAGGGAGCCAAATTAGCGGTTATGATATCAGTTATTTTGTTCCGCGTTGGGACAATTACAAACCTGTCAATGTATCTGGAAAAATGGCAGGTCCACTTAACGATTTCCGTTTGGAGAATTTCGTTATTGGGAATCAAAAAGTTGCTATACAATCCAAAGATGTTAGCTTTAAAGATTTGCTAACAGGTCAGTTCCTTATTGAGACTAAGGATCTTTCAGCTGATTTTACTTATATTGATTTGAAGGCGATGATGCCAACTTTCATTTCGGCAAAAATGAAAAATTTTGCAGACGATTTTGGAAGGTTAAGATATAGTGGCGATGCAAGCGTAACACCACAGCAAGTATATGTTGCTAAAGGAGATTTGATTACTGGAATTGGTCAAGCCAAGATTTCTAACTTCTATTTGACAGATTTTAGTACCACTTTGCCGAAATATAAAGGATATGCCGATGTCACTAATCTTAATTCGTCTGTAATTACTAAAAACAAGCAAGTAGGACTTATTTCAGGGAAGTTTAATATTGATGGAGAAAGCTTTGATGTTAACACGATGAGGATTAAGACCAAATCAGATGTTTCCAAAATTGTGATTTTAGACAAAGAGATTAATAATATCCATTTGGATGGACGACTTGATCATCGAACTTATACGGGAATCATCAACGTCCTTGATGAACAAGCAAAGGCTAAGGTTGATGGTTTTATTGATTTTAAAACTTCCAGGATCAAAGCTGATATTGCAGCTGATGTACAGTATCTTAATTTGAATTATTTTTCAGGAGCAAAAGGACAGCAAATAGTCTCTGGAAATATTGATGGAAAAATTGCAATGTCCAGCATTAATGACCTTGATATCGATACTGAACTGAAGAATATTAAGTTTCGCAATGGTTCGAGCAATTACAATATTCCCAATGCTTCTGTGAAGGCGTTTTTTGAAAATGGTCAAAGAATAGTTTCGGTGGACGCGCCTGGAGTTGTGGCAGGAAAGATTTCGGGGAAATTTGATTTGGAAGATTTAGCTGGAATGATCCAGAATGGTCTTAACAATATTTTAGCTGGTCCAGATCCTCAAAAATTGTATCGAAATCAAAACTTTATCATGAATTTTGATGTTCAGCAAAGCCTACTGAACTATTTTGTTCCAGATTTGAAGATTATTCAGGGAGCGAAAATAGAGGGAGCTTACGAAGGAAATACCAATGATCTCATTCTTAATGTTAATGCTCCAGAATTACGCTATGTAATGATTAAGAAAAAAGTGATTTCTGACGCTGAAAAGGCTTTAGCAGAAGTTAATCCAGACTACAAAGTTAACGAGCAAGATCTTGTGACAAGAGATAGTATTATGGCTAATTATTTAGCAGTCAAGATTAATACAGCCAACAAGTCAGAGGTAATTTCAGCAAATATTGCAAGGTTACAGTACAATCAAAATATATTTAGGGATATCACACTTACTGGTAATAATGAAACAGGAGAGGTGCTTCATGTGGCGACAAATTTTGATTTTGGAACACCAGAACAAGAGAAAAGTCACGAACTGAAGCATTATGCAATTAATTTTAATCAATCAACCAATGCTAATGGAGATTATGTTGTGAGATTTGATCCAACCGAGGTTAAACTTAATAATGTAGCATGGCAAATAGATACGGATCCTCAACTTAATCATTCTATTACCTATCGAAAAAAAGAAGGCGATATCATTGTCGAAAACCTAAAGATATTTTCGGATGACAGTCAATTGTTTATTAAAAAAGGCGAATTCAAATCAGGGGATAATTATTATGCAGATGTAGAAGTTCAGAATTTTGATATTGGTAAAATTCTTGAGATGCAGAAAGGAGGAAACTCTCTTAATTTGGAAGGGATTGCTAATGGCGGAATGCAGATTAGAAAAACTGGAAAAAGTCTTGAACCTCTGATTAACCTCACTGTTGATGACCTCAAAATGAACAACGAAAATCTAGGAGGCATCAAGTTAGATATCAAAAATAGTGATATACCTAATGTTTATAGTGTAGAGGGAATCGTTAACTCCTCGGAAATGTTTGGAGAGAATAAATTGAAACTTTCCGGAACGATTGATAATAATACAGAGTCACCAACGTTGGATCTTAAGGCAAATATGAACGATTTTGACCTTAAATTCGCGAATCAGTTTGTGAAAGGTATCTTCAGTAATTTGCGAGGTAAAGCCAATGGAATACTAGCCATTAACGGAAAAGTGGATGATATTAATTATGAAGGTGATATAGGATTAAGTGACTTTGGTTTGAAAATGGACTTTACAAATGTAGATTATACTTTTGATGATACAGTTGTTAATCTTTATCGAGGTTTGGCAATTCTCAATGATGTTGGAGTTAAAGATGTTAGAGATAATTCTAAAGGGAGTATTTCTGGAGCAATTCAGTTTGAGACCTTGAGTTCGATGGCGGTACAGCTAATCTTAAGAGCTGATAATTTGATTTTGCTAGATACACAACAGAAAGATTTTGACTTGTTTTGGGGGACTGTTTACGGAAAAGGAGACCTCTATGTTGAAGGTCCAGTAAGTTCACTAAGTTTATCCACGCCTAATATGAAAGCTTTGGATAATAGTGTATTTACATTTAACTCTAATTCTAATTCAGGTTCGGATAGCTTCAAATTGCTTAGATTCCTTAAAGAAGACAATGCAGGTATTGTTACTCTAGAGGAAAAGAAGAAATCTGGTGTTAACATGAATATTGACTTCAACTTAGAAGTTAATAAAGGTACAACTGTTAATGTGTTGGTCGGGGATGATTATGGAGATATCTCGGTCAATGGATTTTCGAAAAAACTTAACTTCAACATGAGTCGTAGCGGGAACATTACGATGGATGGTGCATATACGGTTGAGTCCGGTACCTATCTCTCAAAGATTGGTATTACTAAGGAATTTGAGATTGATAAAGGAAGCAAAATTACCTGGGGAGGTCATGGAGGAAGTGCGATGGAGCCAGATCTAGATATAACAGCAAGTTATTATAGAACTGTATCTAATGCTGGTGATTATCTCAAAATGTCTCTTCAACCCGTTAATATTACCCTTCAAATTGAGATTGGTAATACTTTAGCAAAGCCAGAAATCGACTATAACATCGTTGCAACAGGCGTTTCTAGTGAGGTAAAACAAGCACTAAGTTCTAGACTAAGTACAATTGAGGAGCGAGCTGTGCAGTTTGGATCGATCCTCGCTCTCAACCAGTTCAATGTCACTGATGCGGGAGGTATACAGTTTAATATGGGAAATATAGCTAAAGACAGTGGAATCAATCTTGGAGCACAGTTGTTGTCAAGTGTAATCAACACCATCAGTGAAAGGGTTAAATTCGACTTTGATTATGTAAGTTCGGCATCTAATTCAAACGCTGCAGATCAAGCAAATACAGCTTTAAGTGTTAATGTTTCTCCAAGGTTGAAGCTGAGAGGAGCGATGGGTATTCCTATTGCAAGGAGTACGACAACGGAGACCAATCAAAATCTTACGGGAGAAGGTACTGCTGAATGGGATTGGTCGAAAAACATTGACGGTAGTAGACTATTTAGGGTATATTCAAAACCGATGAATGTTGGTGTAGCAGGTTATGGATCTTCTAATAATCAAGCATATGGATTTGGGGTTGTCTTTTCTAAGAGTTTCAAAAACGTGTTAAGAAGAAAGAAAAAAGATAGCGAAAAAGAAAAAGCGAAAACTGATAGTGTGTTAACTGATTCGGCAAAAAATGCAACAATAAAATAGCAATAAATCCCAATTCTGAAAAAATTGTTAAAAAGATATAAATTTTTTATTAAAAATTTGACAAATCAATTTTTTTCGTAAATTTGTAAAAAATTTAATCAATCTTTAATAATTTTATAATAAGACAATGAATTATCAGTTAGATGAAATCGACAAAAAGATATTAGACTTTTTAGTTGAGAACACAAGGATGCCTTTTACAGAAATTGCTAAGCAAATGGACGTTTCTGCAGGGACCATTCATGTACGTGTGAAAAAGATGGAAGATGCAGGAATTATTTTGGGTTCATCTTTGATTATTGATTATAGCAAATTGGATTACCATTTCATCGCATTTATTGGTATTTTGCTAACCAAATCCAACAGGACACAAGAGGTTTTGAAGGAGTTAGCTTTGATTCCTAATGTTGTTGAAATCAGTGTAATCTCTGGAAAATATAATATCTTCTGTAAGGTGAAAGCCAAAAATACGGAAGATGCTAAGAGAATCATCTATCAAATTGATGATATCCAAGATGTTATGCGTACAGAAAGTATGATTTCTATGGAAGAATACTTAAGCGACAAAAATCGTTTGATTAATGCAGTTACAATCTAAATTGCATTAAATCCTAATAAAAAAACTTATGAAAATTTTTCATAAGTTTTTTTTATTTTTATCAATGAAATTAGTTGTTATTGGAAAGAACTTTGGTTGATGAAACTGACGGTTTTTCTTTAATTTTAACTAATATTGCAATTCTTAAAATATACAGAATGACAACAGAAGGCACTTCTATTAATAGGAAATCCGTTGGTTTTATTATAGTACTTGTATTGATTTTTATTGCTAGTTTTTTATCCATCAATACAGATTTGGCTCAATTTTCTGACAGAAAGGATCTTAATATCCCGGAAAATTACTTTTACCTTATTTTTTCTGTTGATTTTGTGATGGTTATATCTCTTGTTTTTATTTATTTTTATAGAAAAATTGGGGTATTTCTGTTTCCTATTTCAGTTTTTGCACATTTCTTAATGCATCAGTATTTTCTTTCCACATTTTTATATTCGGATATCAATGCTCTTTTTATCTATTTCGCAGTTGGGCTTTTGGTGATTATTCCGAAATGGCAGTTCTTTAAATAATTATTATGTTTTCAAAAGCTTGCGAATACGCTATTAGATCCTGTATTTATATTGCAAAGCAGAGTATTTCGAATCAAAGGGTTAATGTCAAGGAAGTAGCTAGTGCTGTTAATGCTCCTGAAGCTTTTACTGCAAAAATTCTACAACAGCTGTGCAAGGCGGGTTTACTCGATTCCGTTCGGGGAAAGCAGGGGGGATTTCAATTCGATATAGAAAGGTTATCGCAGATAAAAATCTACGATGTCATCCTAATCATTGATGGCCCTTCGCTTTTTAGTCAATGTGGGTTGGGACTTAGAGAATGTTCGGATGTTAATCCTTGCCCCGTACATAACGATTTCAAAAATATTAGAAAAGGTCTTGTAGAAATGTCTCAGAAGTTCTCATTGCACGACTTAGCTGTCAAGACAGAACAGGGTATTTTTATGCTAAAAATTTAATTAAGACAATTTTGTCCGATTTAAAAATTTATCTTACATTTGTATAATTAAATGTAAGAATATGACTTTAACAGAGAATAAAACGATTGGAGAAATTGTTTCCGAAGATTTCAGAACAGCGGCAATTTTCAAAAAATATGGAATTGATTTTTGCTGCAAAGGTAATCGAAGTGTAGAAGAAGCTTGTTCCATCAAGAAGATTAATCCAGAAAAAATCTATCAAGAAATTAGTGACCTTGCCGAAAAATCTAATGTTGGAGATGGTATTGACTTCAAAACCTTTCCGCTGGATTTACTAGCAGATTACGTTGAGAAAGTTCATCATCGATATATCGAAGAAAAGATTCCAATTTTATTGCAATTTTTGGACAAGGTGAGTCGCGTGCACGGTGGTAATCACCCGGAATTGATTGAGGTCTACCAATTATTTAATGCATCTGCACAAGATTTGTCTGCTCATTTGAGGAAGGAGGAGTTAATTCTTTTTCCATTTATTAGAGCTATGATCAGTTCTGAAAGGTCAGGGCAACCATTACAAGATGTTCACTTTGGTACGGTAGCAAATCCAGTTGAAATGATGATGCATGAGCATGACATCGAAGGTGATCGTTTCCGAAAAATTGCAGAACTTACAAGTAATTATCAGCCACCTGCTGAAGCTTGTAGTACTTATGCAACAATCTTTAAAATGCTTGAAGAATTTGAAAATGACCTTCACAAGCATATCCATATCGAAAATAATATACTGTTTCCGGAAGCTATTGCTTTAGAGCAGCGCTTGAGACAGCAGTAGACCTATCTAGTTTATTTTTGGATGCTTCAACCACAAGGTTGAAGCATTTTTTTCTGGGATTAGTAAAAGCGGAATGATATTAAAGATTAAATGAAGATGTTCTTGATCCCAAATTAATTTCGATGAGTAATAATACAACGAAACTAGATTCTAACCTTCATTTTTCATTTCTTTTCGTCTTTCGTTGATAAAATCGTTGGGTCTAAGTCCCGTAATTTCTCGAAAGAGGTCAGAAAAATTTTGACGAGATGCAATACCGCATTCAGATGCAAGAGTTTCGATGCTATAATTGAGCATTTTGGGATTTCGGTTGAGCTCTCGAGTGATGTAATTAATTCTTAGCTCGGCAAGATACCTACTGAAATTATGATTTTTTTTTTCGTTAATCACTTGAGACAAATATTGGGTATTGGTGTTGAATCTCTTCGCAAGTTTATTTAATGTGATTCCTTTTTCCAAAAACATATTTTCCTTTTCGAATTTTTGAAGTTTTTGCATCAGGTCTTTTGTGACCTCTTCACTAAGTCCATTTTCTTGGCTGTTAGTTTCCTTTTCTTCAGAATTATTCGGTGTAGGAGTAGAATGATCTTCTTCGGATTGCTCCTGATTTTTGATTTTCTCTTGCAGAAGCCTGTATTTTTCGGATATTTTTTTTGTTCTTTTCGTTCTTAGGTAAAGTGAAAATCCTAGGGTTGCTATGAGCAGGACAGAAGCAATGTAGATAATATTTTTGATAAGATTGTCTCGCTCTAATTGATTTTTTTCTTGTGTCAAAGTTTGTGTATCATATTGTTTATGAAGCTTCGAAGAAAGATATTTATAGTCGTGATTAACGATGCTATCTGCCTTCAAAAGAGCCTTTATGTAGTATAGTTGGTCTTTGGTATCATTATTCTTTTTAGCATATTCAATGAGAATTTCGTAATTTTCTCGAAGCTCGGGAAGCATGAAATCATGCTTCACAAATAGAGAGTCTACTTTTTTGTAATATGCAATAGCCATCGAATCTTTATTAATCCGTTGAAAATTCTTGCCTAAGTAAAAATATCCTACGGCCGTACCTGCAAAATCGTCATTTTTTAATATAGATGGGAGGGATTGGTTAAGATACTGGATCGAACTATTGTATTTAGCTTTTTGGTATTCGGAGATTCCTTTATTTTGAAGAAAATAATTTTTTTCAAGCTCAAATTCTGTAGAATTGGAAGTCTTTTTTAACCCCAAATCTATCAAAGAGTCAGCCAATTTGGGAACCGCTAGATTTCGATAGCATTTGATGGATTGATTGACCGAATTAAGGTAGCCTTTTGTATTGTTATAGATTTCGTTGGTATGCAGGTCTCCAATGGTATTTGGTTCGAAGTGATTAATGCAATCCTCAAAGTGAGTCAAAGCTTCGTTATAATAACCAAGATAACTTTTGACAATCCCTAGATGATAAATGATTTTGTACTTTAAATATTGATCCTCCGAATTTCTTCCATAATCATAAGCTTTAAGATACTCATCCAAGGCGTCTTTGTAGTTTCTAAAATTGAAGTAATAGATACTTCCTTTCAAAATGTAGGCTGAAGCGATGAGATCTTTGTCTGAAGTCTTCTTTGCAACAACTATACAACTATCGGCATAGAGCAGCTTATCTTTTCTGTTGGCAAAATAGACGGCATCTTTGTATGCTTGAGTCAGTTTTTGAGGATCTTTGATTTTCTTAGAGTAGGAAATGAATTTTGCAACCAAAGGAATAGCTTTCTCATCATCGATGGAATAACCTTCATATTGCTTTCGGATTTCTTTTTCGCTTTGCCCCAAAAGTAGTTGACTCGGAAAAAAGAAAACTATCAAATAGAAGGTCGTTAAAAAAAATCCTCGTTTCACAATTTTTTAACTAGATGTCTACCCAAAAATAGCCATTATCAATGAATTTTTTGTTGCGAATTGGTTTTATTTGAAATTTTCTTGCAGATTTCTAATATATTAAACCAAATAATTGATAATTAAATAGTTAACTAGTCTGAAAAACGTCCTAATTTATAAATTGAGACAACTACTTTTGAATTAGTAGCTCAAAATTTAGGTTTCTCTATGGCTAACAGCCTATATTTGATGTATAAATGTTGCGAAAGCAATTTGCTTTTCCGCACTTCCATCAAACCATTTATTAGAAGTTTAATAATTAAGTTTTACATTAAACGAAAGAGCCACAGAATTTCTGTGGCTCTTTATTGATAATTATCTGAGGTTTTTCTTATTTGTTCAAAATTCTATTAACAGCTTCTTTTACTGCATGAGAATCGATACCATACTTCTTCATCAACTCAGCAGGGGTTCCACTTTCACCGAATTTATCATTAACGGCAACAAATTCTTGTCTTGTTGGGCGTCTTTTGGCTAACATTCCCGCAATGGATTCTCCTAGTCCTCCAATGTAATTATGCTCTTCAGCAGTAACTATTTTACCTGTTTTTTCAACAGATTTTAGGATAATTTCTTCGTCCAAAGGCTTAATGGTGTGGATGTTAATAACTTCGCAAGAGATACCTTCTTTCTCCAATTCGTCTGCTGCTACTAATGATTCCCAAACAAGGTGTCCTGTTGCAACGATGGTAACATCTGTCCCTTCTTGTAAAAGAATTCCTTTTCCAATCTCGAAAGGCATATCTTCAGGGATGAAAACAGGAACCGCTGGTCTTCCGAATCTTAAGTAAACGGGCCCTTCAAAATCAGCAATAGCCAAAGTTGCAGCTTTCGTTTGATTATAATCGCAAGGATTGATAACGGTCATTCCTGGAAGCATCTTCATCATACCGATGTCTTCCAAAGTCTGATGCGTTGCACCATCTTCTCCCAAAGTTAATCCAGCATGAGAAGCACAGATTTTAACATTTTTTCCAGAGTAAGCGATCGATTGTCTAATTTGGTCATAGACTCTTGCTGTAGAAAAGTTAGCAAAAGTTCCTGTAAAAGGTATTTTACCATTAATGGTAAGTCCAGCTGCAATACCCATCATATTAGCTTCAGCAATTCCCACTTGGAAGAATCTTTCTGGAGCTTTCTCGATGAATTTCTCCATCTTCAAAGAGCCAATAAGATCGGCACAAAGCGCAACCACATTAGGATTGCTGTCTGCGAGCTCAGCTAAGCCTGCTCCAAATCCACTTCTTGTATCTTTTTTTTCGGTGTAAGTATATTTCATGTCTTGGGTTTAATCCAGTTGTTCTAAATAATTGTCTAACGTTTTTTTATCATTTTTATCCAGTTGATCTCTGAGTTGGATGATTTCGAGCATTTCTCTTCTCATTTCATCCGTTGTAACCTTTACATCTACATTATGATACATATTTTGGGTAAGGTACATATCACAAAGTTGACCTAGGTAATTTTTTAAATGTTTTTCGATTTTACGGTTGGTAAAAGTTGGCATTTCTTTCTGGAAATTTTTGCAATAGGAGGGAACTGATTTCCAAGCATCCTCAGTTGGAAGGTTATTAATGGCTAATTGTCCTCCTTTCACTGGCTTTTTGTATGAAGATTCATACTCGATAAGGTCATCATAAATTGACATTGCAGAATCTAGTTCTACATAAGCAGAATCAGTTGGTACAGCAAGAGTGTCATTTAAGTTGTTCCATTCTTTCCATTGCATTGCCAAAGAGTCTGCAATTCTCTGTTGTTGCATCATGCTTTTTGCAAAGTCAAAATATACCTGCTTATCTATATCTTTTGTAGATTTTAGTACAAAATACTCACGGTCATATTTATCCTTAGGGCCAAACTTAAGCACCAAACCTTTCAGTTTTGAAGTGTAACTTTTACCTGACATTTCGTTAACTCCGTAATTCAATACCGAAAAGGTATTATACGGATCCTCTTCTCTGATACATACTTGGAATTCTTCATCTTGATCTTGATATCTTGATATCAAAAATTTAAGCATATAATTCTGACATGACATACCCAAAATCGTTTCTTTAGAATCTAATTTTTGAGCAATAATTTCAGATTTATTAGTATCTTTATTCATGGACTGCATCAACTGATACATTTTTGCGCTATAGACCAACCTGCTGTTAAAGTCCATTTGTACACTCGTACTCCCCAAATCACCAGAAAAGAACATTATATTGTTATCGATTCTAGAATTGACCTTTGTTAAAAATTCATTCTTTGAAGAAGCCAAAATAGAAATTTCTGAATTTGATTCGGACCTTTCTCCTTTAAATGTGTACACAAACTCTTTTGCAAAAGTTATCTTCTTTTCTTGCGCAAATGTAATTGCTGACCAGAAAGCGAGGATTAATAGAAATGTGTTTTTCATGGGTATGCTACAATGCTTAATAATCAGTAACTTCGTCTAATTGCAATTGATCCAAAGCTTTTTGTAATTGCTCATCATTAGGCGCTTTACCATGCCAAGCGTGAGTTCCCATCATATAATCTACGCCAGCTCCCATTTCTGTATGAAGGAGTACTGCGATTGGTCTTCCTTTACCAGTTTCAGCTTTAGCGCTTTCTAAAACAGAAATTACAGCTTCAAGATTATTACCTTCCTTTTCTTCAAGAACTAACCAGCCAAAAGCTTCTAATTTAGCTCTTAGATTTCCAAGGCTCAAAACTTGATCTACATCTCCATCAATCTGACGGTTGTTGTAATCAATAGTTGAGATCACATTATCCACTTTGTTGTGAGCAGCGTACATCAAAGATTCCCAAATTTGACCTTCTTGTAATTCGCCATCTCCATGAAGAGTATAAACCAGACTGTTATCGCCGTCTAATTTTTTACCTTGAGCTGCTCCAATGGCAACTGACATACCTTGACCAAGTGATCCAGAAGCGATTCTTACTCCAGGTAAACCTTCATGAGTGGTAGGATGTCCTTGCAATCTGGAATCTAACTTTCTGAAAGTTGATAATTCCTCTACCGGAAAAAATCCGAATCTTGCCAAAGTAGAGTAGAAGACTGGCGAAATGTGTCCATTGGAAAGGAAGAAAAGATCTTCGTTTTTGCCTTCCATGGTGAAAGGAAGATGGTAGTTCATAACTTTTCCGTAAAGTGCGGTGAAAAATTCTGCACATCCCAAACTTCCGCCTGGATGCCCCGAATTAACAGCATGTACCATTCTTAAAATGTCTCTTCGGACTTGTGTTGTAAGTGATTTGAGTTCTTCGAACGACTTGTTCATAAATAGAATTTTGAGTTTCGCAAATTTAAGTTTTTTTGATGGGTTATGGAAATGAAAATTCCGATTGATTTCTCAATCGGAATAATTTTTAAAATCAATCCACTTTCAAAATTAATGAGTATGGATGTTCTTCATTGACAGTATATTTACTTCTTATCACTAACCAACAATAGTCCAACAAAGGTTAGTAATCCATTAAGAATAATCAGTTCTATACCAATTCTGTAATCTGTAAAAGTGGTAACTAAATAATTTATTAAATACGTAATAACTGGAGCTAGTAAAGTAACTACGAGAAATTTGTATTTTCCACTGATTTGATATTTTGTAAAAATACCAAATGCAAATAATCCTAATAAAGGTCCATAAGTATAACCAGCTAATTCCATAATGAGATAGACAATTGATTTGTCATTCAAGGCTTTGAAAACCATAATAAGAATAAAGAAAATAACCGTGAAAGTTAAATGTACTTTCATTCTTAACCTTTTCTTTTCTTTTTCTGATTTAGTTTGGTCTTCATTCAAATTAAGAAGGTCAACACAAAAAGAACTCGTAACTGCAGTTAATGCACCATCTGCAGAAGGAAAAAGTGCTGAAATTAATCCAATCAAAAATATCACGGAGATGAACATTGGGAAATATCCTTTCAACGAAAGCGTTGGGAACAAATCATCGCCCATGACATTGGTTATTTGACCAGTTGCATCTTTGAAACCAAACAGATTAGTTACCGTTTCTTTACCACCAACTAATTCTGTAATTTGTCCGTATTCTGCACCATTTTGAATAGCAAAAAGATAAAGCAAACCGCCTAAAAATAAGAACGCTAAGTTCACTACCAAAAGAGTTCCAGCAAAGGTCAACATATTCTTTTTGGAGTTCTTAAGGTTATCAACAGAAATATTTTTTTGCATCATTTCTTGATCCAAACCTGTCATACCAATCGTTATGAAAATTCCTCCCAAAATAGTTTTTAAGAAAAATGTTTTAGAATTGATATCCGTATTTATAAAGTGAGTATAATCTCGTGCAGATAATGCTGTATATGCTTCTGGTACAGATAAATTTAGTTGAGATAGGATAAAAACAATAACTCCAATCAAACTGATAATCATAAAGGTCGTTTGCAATGTATCCGTAATGACGATGGTCTTAACACCGCCTTCAAAAGTGTAAAGTAAAACCATCAATAAAATAACTATTGCGGTCACCCAAAATGGAATTCCCATTCCTTCTAAAAGAAATATCTGCAGTACATTAACCACTAAATAAAGTCTTGCTGTTGCACCAATCGCCCTTGAAATAATAAAAAATGTAGAACCAATTTTATGAGCTTCAACATTAAATCGCTTTCCTAAATACGTATAGATTGACGTCAGATTCATTCGGTAGTAAAGGGGCAACAATATTGCTGCTACAATAAAATATCCGATGAAAAAGCCAAGAACGAGCATGTAATATTCAAAACCGCCGAATGGATAATTTCCAGGAGTCATCTTCCCGACAGTTCCAGGAACCGAAATAAAGGTTACACCGCTCAAACTGGTACCAATCATACCGAAGGCAACCAACCACCATTTACTTTTTTTGTTTCCGATAAAAAAAGATTGATTGTCAGAATTTCTACTTGTAAAGTAGGCAATGATCAATAATCCGATGAAATAAGCAAAAACAAATAGCAGTAAGATTTTAGAAGAATCCATTCGTTAAATATAAATTTTCACAAATATAGTTTTTTTAACAAGAAATGTAATTATTGAAAGAACTTAGGAATAGTTTGATTTGCGTACAAAAAAAAACCACGAATACACTATTTAAAAAAGTATTTTCGTGGCAATATGAATTTATTTTAATATCTCATTGGCCTCTGAAGCTATCAAATGTTTGCCAATATTTATCTTTATAGATGGTATAGTCAATTTTTAATTTTCCTTGATGTTTTTTTGAAATTTGATTTGCTACTTTCGATGGCAATCGAAACTCATGACAAGCAAAGAAAATTTGACGCAGTCCGTCTGCAGTTTCACGACCGACATTGATGTAACCATCTTTATCAACCAAGAGTTCCATGAGGTCTTCTTCAAAGGTATTCATAAGCTCATAATCTTTGTCATTTGGCATTCCATTGTTTTTAGAACCATCATATTTGAGATCAAATCTTAAAATCCATGGATGTGATGGGCTGTCTTCCCAATCTAAAACAGAGGTATTTGCAATGGCAATTAATGGTAAACCATTATTAAGTGTAGCTTCGAAACTTGAGTAGCTGTCTTCATCAGTATTACTCCTTCTTGTATTCTGAAATTTTTGCGTAAACTCACTTTCTCTCCAAAGTAGATATTCTTTTAATTTCGATATCGGAATTAGTTCAGAGTCATCTGTTGGTTTTGCTGTGACGTCTAAACTGTCAATTGCAGTTGCAGATGTTAATTCGCCCAAAAAGTTATCCAAAAAAATAAATATACCATTTGTAATATGATTTTTATGCTCCTCTTCGAAGTCATCGTAGTAAATCACTATATCAATTTCATCAGGATAATCATTATGGATCACTGGTTTGAAAAATAGATTTTCTCCTGAAAAAACAAATTTATTACCATATTTGATGCTGACATTTTCGATGTCCAATTCAGGTTTTAGAGCGGTAAATTTCCAATTAGAAATTGCAGGCGCTTCATTAACTAAATCTTCTACAAATACGATGTTTTTTATTACTCCGTCTGCGGTCAAAATTAGTTCTGCAGTATTTTCATCGGACATTCCTGTCAGAAAGTAGATACCATCATTTATCTTTGTAAGCTCTGGGGAAAGCCTGTCGAAGAAATCAGTCTCAATTTTTTCCCCTTCCTTAACTATTTTCCAAAACTTAACATTATTTTTATTGAACCAACTCCAAAAGTCGTTAGAAGAATTTGATTTATTTGCAGAACTGCCGAAAATATTTTT
>NZ_JBYVEB010000071.1:0-16779 GCF_058117085.1 Chryseobacterium sp. CG10_8
TAAATAAAGGATTGTTTTAAATGTTTTAACAAAATATTCGCACTTTTTAACCAAAATTTAACCAGCCTTTAGTGTTTTAGTGACATTTCGAAGGTTAATTCTAGATACTTTTGCAAATGTCTATGAAGTTATTATACTCAATATTGTTTTCACTACTTGGAGTAGTGAGCAATGCGCAGGTTTTTCGAGGGGAGATTTTTATCAGAGATCAGTCAAATTGGTATCTCAATCAGATATATGTCACTAATATTAATGAACACAAAACGGTTCTTGCAAGTTTTGATGGTAGCTTTACAATCAATGCCAAAGCGGGAGATGTTGTAAGATTTACTTCTATTGCTACGGAGAGAAAAGACATTAAGGTTACAGAAAAAATGTTTAGTCGGCCACATTATTATGTGGAGTTGCAGATTGCCTACAAGGAGATTCAGGAAGTCATTATTTCGAGATTCAAACCTACAGGAAATTTACGCACGGATGTTTTGAGCCTTAATACGAAGAACAAGGCTCAAGAAATCAAAAAGATGATTGGTCTACCTGCCCCGAAGGGAGATGGTACCTCACCTCAATTACCAGTGGCATCACTTTCTGGAGGAGGACTTACCTTTAGTATTGATAGTTTTTATGATTTGCTTTCTGGTGATAAGAAGAGAAAGCAGCGTCTCAATGCTTATGAAAAGATGAATGGTGCCGTATCACAAATCAAAAATTATTACGGGAAAGATTATTTTAATCAATTAAAGATTCCTGAAAATATGGTAGATAATTTTCTTCAGTTTGTATATAGCTCCGATCAGATACAGATGTACATTGATATGAAGAATTTTGATGCAGTTGGATTTTACATAGAAAAATATTTACCGATCTATCAAAAACGATTAAGAAATACACAGTTGATGGATGTTATTTCGACGACAAAAAAATTATGAAATTCTTTCAACAATGTTGATTTCATTGTAATTATTTGAAATATAAATTATTACATATTTTATTTATAATAAAAAACATTCTTTATTGATTATTTAAAAAGTATTAACTTGCAGTCCTCAAAAAACACAATTTTTTTTGGCATGTTTTTTAACGCTTAAAAAGAAAGAAGAAAAAAAATGAAAAGATTATTACCTCTTATTGCACTTTTGCTTTTTGCAATAGTTCCTGCTCAGAGAAAGATGAAGGACTATAAAGATATCATGAATAGTAAAAATATTTATGAGATAGATGCCTTTCTACGTGATGCACATGAAGATGATCCTAGAAGAGCGGTTCTTAAGCCAAGATTAATGGAATTAATTAATGAATACATTAAAACCGCACATCCAGAAGATCAACAAATTAAAGTGTTACAACAGAAGCTTGTTTTGCTTAATGACAATCCTTCTACGAAAATTGACTTTCAAGAGCTGAAGAAAGAATGGAAAACAAAGGAGATCGAAAGGTATAAAAAAGAACTTCAAGCTATTCAGAGTGGTGAGTACAAGCCTTATGAAGCTCCTAAAGATGATCAAATTGCAGGTGCTGAACCAACTGAAGCGCAGAAAATTGCTGCGGATGTTGCGGCAGGTAAAGTATTAACTTCCGGAAGCAAATCTTTCTCGGGAGTGAAAACAAAAGATGCTTCTAACATTACAAGATCGGGGATGACCAAGTCTGAAGAAAATGAGTTTAATGCTTTAATGAATGAAACCGCTGACGAGCACAAAGACAAGACAGTAAAAGTTCTTAATGCACTTTTTGATAACGATCCAAATAGTAAAGAGACAACCGTTGTAATTGAGAATAAATCTGATTGTAACATTATTGTTAGAATTGAAGGTGTTAAAAGTTACAAGCTTCCTGTGTTAGCAAAAAGCCAAAATACGGTTGTAGTTGAGAAGGGTAATTACCTTTTTAATAGTGTTGTATGTAATGCTAAATATACTTCTCAGAAGACCATAAAAGGTAGTATTATGGTTTCTTTAAGTAGTCCAAAATAACAATCATAATCAAAATTTAATATTAAGGAAAGACATTGTCTTTCCTTTTTTTTGTTCAATTATCTATCTTTGCGCAAAATTTTTCGATGGGAAAAAACAAAATAAGGCGTTTTGAGGAGAACAAAATCCTTCCAAACGTAATTCAGCCGACAAGAGAAGAGGCAATTAACAACTTTCATTTGAAAGGAAAGTGGAGAGAGGAGATTTTCAAAAATAATAATCCAATAGTATTGGAATTAGGATGTGGAAAAGGAGAGTACTCCGTTGGTCTAGCCAAGGCTTTTCCCGAAAAGAATTTTATTGGGGTTGATATCAAAGGTGCTAGATTTTGGTTTGGAGCTAAAGAATCTCACGAAAATGGCATCAACAATGTTTGCTTTCTACGAACCCAAATAGAGTTAATTGACCATTTCTTCGACAATAATGAAGTGGACGAAATCTGGATTACGTTTCCAGATCCACAGATTAAATACAAAAGAACCAAACATAGGATGACCAATCCTGCTTTTCTGAAAATGTATAAGAACATTCTAAAACCAGAAGGTATAGTGCATCTTAAGACTGATTCCGAGTTTTTGCATGGGTATACTTTAGGAATTCTTGAGGACGGAGTTCTAGGCGAGGTCATCACTTCGCATCATGATATCTATGGTGCAGCAGAGTATGCGCCAGGAACGCCTTTTTTGCGCGAAATAAGGACATACTACGAAGAGCTTTTTTCTTCCAAGGGAAAAACTATTACTTATATCAAGTTTAGATTGAAATAATATTATTTTAATTGAAATAAAAATGCTCGGTCATCGGCCGAGCATTTTTTTATTTCAAAAGGTGTTCTTATTGTACACCTTTTACTTTAAAGTTATCAATCTCCCAAGTTGAAGCCCCACTAGTCGTAGAGGTATATTTGAAAGCGATACGTACATTCTGTCCGAGGTAAGAATTTAAGCTTACATTTCCAGAATTATAGAATCCCCACCCTGAATTAGGGTCAAGAGGTATACTTATTGGAGTCCATGTTGTGGTACTAACATTTCCAGTGTAATTAGTAGTAATATATGTTGTAATAGCATTACCAGTATAGTTATAGTCAGAGTCAACGTTAACATATGCTGAAGTAAAGCCACTTAAGTTAATTACTGGAGAGATTAGCCAATCTTCATTAGCAATATTTCCACTAGAGTAACCACTCATTTTCGCGTAGTAACTAGATGCACCTGTGTTAGCGGTTGTCCAAGCTTGAGCTCCTGTAACATTGACAGCAGTCCAATTGGACAATCCACTTTCGAAAGTATCACCAAAGATAAGAGTAGCTGGAACAGTTCCGTCGCAACGGGTTCCGTCCATACTTAGTTCAGTTGTGTTTCTTAACCAGATTTGATACGCTCCATTGTATACACTTAAGATTCCAACTAAAGAACCTTTACCAGCTGGAGTCGTTTGGTTTTTGAATGATGCGTAACTGCTTGTTCTCACAAGAATTGAATTGCCAGAACAGTCTTGTAAAGTTCTGTTAGTATCTACTGTCGTTGCAAAAGCAAGATCTAAACTAGAATTAGCAAATTCAACATTTTCTAACTTGATTAGTTTTCCAACATGAGCATCTAAGTTAGGTGAACTTTGGATGTTGATTGTTGTTGGAGATAAAGCAGAATTAGTTTGGTTGTAGAAAACATGCTTGAATATGTTGGCATCTTCAATATTTCCAATAGCACTATTGTAAAGTGCACCTAGATGATATTCACCTGCTACTTTATCAATGTATAAATCTTTTGCTGCGATAGTAACTTGTGCACCAACTTTGAATTTTGGGTCTTGATACAAACTGGTTCTGTTTAATCTCAATCTGATACCACCAGTATTATCTTCGATGTAAACAACTTTATAGAGGTTCCCGGTATCATCATTAGCCGTTACCGTAGCTGTTACGTTAAGGTCTTGGGTAATCTGAGTTAAAGAACTTGCATAAAGATTTTTGATGTCTTGAATGTTAGCATTGTCTGTTGGAGCTGTACAACTAAAAGTAGTCCCGTCGCATCTTGCGCCAGTCATTGCGGATGTATCTTTAGTGTCTCTTAAGAAAAGTTGATAGTCTGTACCATATTTACTCAAAATAGCCTTAATAGCTCCTTTTCCAGAAGGTAGAATTTCGTTAAAGAAATTAGAATATCCGCTGTTTCTTATCATAACTGTACTTCCACTACAATCTTTCACATTTCTGTTAACAGTTACCGCGTCATAAGCATAAGTGTTACACATCACGCCAGGTACGAATTCTGCATCATTAATCTGAATCAATGCTCCAATTAGATTGTCATTAAAGCTTCCAATAGAAACTACTGTTGGAACAATTGTAGCAAGCTCACCGCATCCTCTAAAGAATTTGGTGTCATATTGTTGCTGAGAGATTCTTCCGAATGAGTAAGCCATATTTTCGTCAGCTTCGACTGCTCCAAGTTGTATAACACCACCATAAGCACCAAGATAAAGGCCTTTCAATTTAATGAATATTTTAGCACCAACAGGAAATTTGGTGTACATATCAGCAACGTTTACGCTGATTGTCAAACCGTGAGTTGGATTTTCTGCTTTGTCTTGGATATATAGAGTTTTGTAAATATTCCCAGCTTCATCAGAAGAAGATACATATCCTTCTAACACAAGATCGTCGGTAATCTCAGTAGTTACTCCATTGTATAAAGCTTTTACCTGTGCAATCGTTACCGTATTAGTGAAATCAGTACATTCCAAAGGTGGAAGTGCATAATCGTCGTCATGGACGCACGCTACATTGATTACTAATAGTGTAATCGCAAATAGAAATAATTTTAAAATAGATTTTGTTTTCATATTTTTTGTTGTCTTTAACTTAATTAAAATCTTAAATATACATTGGCAAAGTAGGATAATCCTCTGTCATACCATAATTTTGGGCTATAAAGGGAGACTGGTCTATTAGAGTCTGCAAGCGCATCCTCAAAGTTGGCATTTCTTCCTTGCTCATATCCACCGGTTACATAATTTCTGTTGTTAAGAATGTTGTTAACACTTGCACTAATACCCATTCTATATTTACCAAACATGAATGATTTACCAATGTTGGCATTCAACATAAATTGATCATCCCAATGTCTTTGTCTTAATAATCTGCTTACTGCGTCTTCTGTTACACCAGGGTATGTCAATGTTGTTCCTGGTACAGTAACAAAGTTAGAAGTTCTAGGTAATGCAGAAATATCAAGGTAATTTCCTGCTAATAGGTTACCGGTTGCTCCAAACCACCAATATTTAGGAGAGTTGTATCGGAATCCTAATGAATATCCTTGTTGTGGAGTTCCAGCAACTTTATAATCTTTCAAATATGATGAACCCAAATTTTGAGCACCTTTAATGTTATCCGAAATAATATATACAGTAGGATTGTTTCTATAGGTGAATTGTCCTACACTTGCAACTGCGTTGATGCTTACGGTTGGGGTTACTTTGATTTCTGCTCCAAGCTCTCCTCCTAAGTAATCCTTCTCGATTCCAGAAAGAACTTCAGAAACAAAAATATTGTCTCCAGTAACTGTTGTTACGTTATTAGGGTCATTAGAAAATACCGCAACACCTTCTGCGTAATATCTTGAGATTTCGGTTGCATTAGAAATTTTAGTATAATATCCTGTTGCTCTCAATTTCAAAATTTGGCCTCTGTGGATATAGCTGAAGTCATTAGAGTTGATAATTTGGGATTTCAGATCGGGGGTAATAAGGTTAGAAACTCTTGGATTAGCAAAGATTTCATTAAGAGTTGGTGCTAAAGTAAAGTATGCACCGTCATAAACTAGGAAATCCTTTCCAGTTAGTTTGAATTCAACTCGTCCTTTCAAACCAAAATCCCAAGATCTGAATAGATTACTTCTCCCTTTGGATGTATTAAGATAAAGATAATGTCTGTACATTCCTTCTCTTTCTGATTCGGAGTAGCTAACAAAAAGGGATCCGGTCAAATTCCATCTGTTGATATCAACATTGGTCGAAACGTTTCCAGTGTAAGTATCACGATACAACATATAGTTATACTCCATTCGGTCACCTTCATAGATCTTTACGTTATCACTATCAACATCAAACTTTGCATTTTCGAGTCCCAACGCAGTAGGTGAAAAGTCATCCAAATTAACTGCATAATTAGCGCCTAACAAATCATTCAACCTTCTATAATTATCAGATTTAAGATTTTGATAAGTAAAATTGGCGTTTAACTTCCAATTGCTTGCTAATTGAGTGTCAAAATGGGTATTGAAATTCCATGTTTTGTCTGCATTAACATCCTGAACGGTATAATATGCAGCGTTAGCCCCCGCAAGATTTCTAGTATAGTTTTGTTGAATTAGGCTATTCCAGTTAATCTGTGGATTAATAGTTCCGTTTTTCCATTGCTCTACTAGAGAATTGTAAATTGGAGTGTAGAAAGCAAGTTCTGCATCAGTTACATTAATTCCACCGTCACTGGTGTCATAAGCAGCCGGAGCAAATGCATAACTTGGAAGATTTCTGTAATAAGTAGGACTCGGACTTGCTGCGTTGAACCAATCTAATCGACCACGACTATCTTTACCTTGCTGATAAGAAAGCGTCGAATTTAATTTAGACTTTTCACCAATTTTCCAAAAATGAGAAAGTTGGAAAACAGGTTCGAAGGTTCTTCTGATTCTTTCGTTTCTCTTTTCTCCATCTTGCCATCCCCAGTAAGAATTGTAGTCTTTTCCTAATAAATCATATACTTCTTGAGTATTGGCAGAATTAGATGCTCTATAAGTTGGAGATCCGAAAGCAGTCAAGTTCAAAGAGTGTCTGTCATTGATTTTCTTTTCGATCGCTGCAAAATATGCATAAGAATCTTGATATGTTCCATCAATTCTTCCTTCTTCTGCCCATCTTCTACTTCCTGAAACTGTAAACGCCCATCCTGAAGGTAAAACTCCTGTAGAATAGGTTGCCATCACTCTTTGGTTGTAGCTTCTGTTGGTGTTAGAATATGATAAAGAAACTCCCTTTCTGTAAGAGGAAGCTCTAGTATTATAAAATACAACTCCACCTAGGTTACCAAATGTGTAGTCGGAAGGTGAAATGTTTTGAACATTTTCGAAAGGATATCTAGTAACATCGTTAAGTCCACCCCAGTTACTCCAATCCACTCGTCCATCATCATTTTTAGACATTGGGATTCCATTGAAAAGAACATCGTTGTAACGGTTGTCTACTCCTCTCGGACGGAACCAATACGCTCCTAATTCGAAGGAAGTTGCATTTTGGAAAGCATCTCGTCCAGAACTTAAAAGTCCAACAGTAGGCTGCATCGAGCTACCATCGTCATCAGCCGAAGAGTCATCAATCACAATGACACCTGCATCAGAATTGGTTGGTGCGAAAACCAATTGTACCGCTCCAAGATCTTTTCTTTTTTCTCCTTCTGCAATCGTGAAGTTAATCGGCTTTGATTCGAAATTAGGACGGGAAATCACAATTTGATATTCTCCTGGAGTAAGGTCTACAAATTGAAAATATCCAATCTTGTCTGATCGCTGATCATTATTAGATTCTATCAAATCAATTTCGGCATTCTCGATTGGTTTTCCTTCACCATCTTTGACGTATCCATAGACGGTTGTCTGCGCGTGTAAAACACTTAGTGGAAGCAAAACAAACAATAGAATGTAAGATAATTTTTTAATCATATTTTGCTAAAATTTTTTTTATACAATAACCGTGCAAAGTTAACTTAAAATTTTGTTTAATTAACAGTATTTAACAATAATGTAATAGTAGGATTTTATGATAAACGCAATGATTGGCACATTTTTTACATTTTTAATATTTTTTAGTTTTGAAAGATATAACTTTGTAACCCTTATAATATACCCGAAGATGAGTAAAAAATATTTGGTTTTTTTGATGTTATTTGCAAGCATTGTTGCTTTTTCACAGTCCAAACAAGTGAGAAGAGCAACGGTCGGTTTTATGAATGTTGAGAACTTATGGGATACCATAGTCTCTGCAGATTATGTAGATGGCACTTTACCAATTTCTAATCCTGCTTTCCACAGAAGTGTTCCTAGAGATTCTTTAAAATTACTTGCTGTGACAGAAGAATTCAGTGG
Source organism: Chryseobacterium sp. CG10_8 (assembly GCF_058117085.1). NCBI lineage: Bacteria > Pseudomonadati > Bacteroidota > Flavobacteriia > Flavobacteriales > Weeksellaceae > Chryseobacterium > Chryseobacterium sp. CG10_8. Next base: position 8,117 of record NZ_JBYVEB010000071.1, read on the forward strand.
TCAGTGGAGTAATGAGAATGTAAAAGGAAAAAAAGTAATCAGAAATCAGTCGCTAGCTGAGGAATTTACACCTTTGAGCTCTAAGCATTATAATACAAAGGTTTATAATGATAAATTAGGAAAAATTTCGAAAGTGATTTCTGAACTTGGAAGACAATATACCAATGACAACCCTGTCATTGTTGGATTAATCGAGGTAGAAAACCGAAATGTAGTAAAAGATCTCATCGCTCAACCTGCACTTGCAAAGAGCAATTATGGAATTGTTCATTACAACTCTTATGATTCTAGGGGGATAGATGTAGCTTTGATTTATCAAAAGGAAAGATTTACAGTAACAGATTCTTATAAAAAAGAGGTTAAGATTTTCGAAGATGATGGTTCTCGTCAATACACTCGTGATATCTTGGTGGTTAAAGGGATTTTGGATGGTGAGAAAGTGGCGGTTTTTATGAACCACTGGCCATCAAGAAGGGGAGGCGAAGCTAAGTCTCTTCCAAAGAGAAATGCGGCGGCAACTTTGCTGAAAGAAGAGATGGATAAAGTTTCTGCAGAAAATCCTGGAATCAAAATGTTCGCTATGGGTGATTTTAACGATGATCCAGTGAGTCCTAGTTTGAAAAAATTTTTGGGAGCAGTTGGAGACCCATCTGAGCTTTCTGATAGCCGTCCGTATTATAATTTGATGTACAAGATGTTCAAAGCTGGAGTTGCGTCTTTGGCTTATCGTGATGCACCTAACTTGTTCGACCAAATTATTGTTTCCAGAAACCTTTATTCGGCAGAGAAATATACAAGTGATTACACTATTTACAAAGCCGAAGTTTTTGCACCTGATTATTTGATTAATAAGGAAGGTCAATGGAAAGGTTACCCACTACGTTCTTGGGATGGGGACTTGTACACGGGAGGTTATAGTGACCACTTTCCTGCTTTCTCAGTTATTCAGAAAACATATACACCTTAAGCTTTAATATTTTTAAATATATAATAATGAGTCGGTTCTGTCTTGGAGAGCCGACTTTTTTGTATCTTTAATCAAAATTCAACAGAATGAAAAAGTGGATTTTAGCGTTTTTTGTACTGACATTAATGGCAAGATGTCAAGCGCAGCCTCAACAAGCTACGAAGGAAAATAATGAAATTAAACCTGAAAAAAATGAAGAAGGAGAGTGGGAACTTGTGGTTTTTGATGTTGGATATCAATCTTTCCTAAATGGTATTGCCCATCCCAAAAGCATGTACACGGAGTCTACTCTGAAGATTAAGAATTCTCTTCTCGTTAATGAATGGAACTCATATTATATTTCCGGAAGATACCGAAACGTGATTGAATCTAACATTGATTATGACACGCAAGAAAAATACGGACTTGATTTTGAATATCAATTGTATCAGGTGTTTGTATATGTTAATTGGAAGTACGGACTCCAGTTCAATGGATTACTTGGAGCTGATAGAATGAAATAAAAAAAAGTTCAACATTGCGTTGAACTTTTTTATTGTTGTATCAAAGTACTCTTAAGAATTGAAGTTCTCTTCTACTTGGTCCCAATTGATTACATTGAAAAATGCTTCAACATAATCTGGTCTTCTGTTTTGATAATTAAGATAATAAGCGTGTTCCCAAACGTCTAATCCAAGGATTGGTGTTCCGCCACAACCAACTTCTGGCATCAAAGGGTTATCTTGATTGGCAGAAGAACAAACTTCTACAGAACCATCTGCTTTTTTGCAAAGCCAAGCCCACCCAGAACCAAATCTAGTTTTTGCAGCATTAGAAAAATCTTCTTTGAATTTTTCGAAACCGCCATAGTTTTCAATTGCAGCTTTAACGTTTCCAACAGGCTCTTTGCTTCCTCCTGGAGCAATTACTTTCCAGAAAAGTGAGTGATTGTAATGACCACCTCCATTATTTCTTACTGCTGGTTTGTTACTTGCTGTTTTACAAATTTCTTCAATTGTTAAACCTTCCAAATCTGTTCCTGCAATTGCAGCGTTAAGGTTGGTGATATAAGCTTGGTGATGCTTTGTATAATGGATTTCCATTGTTCTTGCATCGATATTAGGTTCTAGAGCGTTGTACTCGTAACCAAGTGCTGGTAATTCGAATGACATAATTTTGGATTTTATTTATTTTTAAGTTTGTCCAAAAATACAAAATGAATTTCAAAAATCTTTTTGTGGATAATCAATTATTACGATACTTGATGTAGATGTTTTCTATATTGTGCCGTTTTAATCTAATTTATTATACTTTTTCATTAATTTCTCGTAAAATTTTTGCGGTAAAATCCATTTTAGAGGAACGCCAATTTTTTGTCCAAATTTTCCGAAGTAATAATGTGCTTTCCACGATTTTCTTGAGATAAGGTTCTCTATATATTCAGCGACCGCTAATGGTTCGGTTCCGTCATCAACATGAGAATTCATGAGAGAATATACTTTGTTGAATGTCGCATTGTACGGTTCTGAAACTTCTGTTTTTACCCTGTTTTCTGCAATATTGGTTTTGATGTCTCCAAGATGCAAGCTACAAACGCCAATATTCCAAGGGGAGACTTCGTATCTGATGGCTTCAGTTACTTTGTCTAAAGCGGATTTTGAAGCGGAATAAAATCCTCTAAACGGTAATCCCATTTCACTTCCGATGCTGGAAACATTGATGATTTTTCCTTGTTTTTGTGCTCTCATAGTTGGTAGCACAGCACTCATCATTTGGACGGCACCCACCAAATTAAGGTTAAATAGTTTCAGAATTTCCTCTTTTGTAGAATCTTCCACAGCGCCGACCATTCCCATTCCTGCGTTATTAATGAGGATGTCAATTTGGTTTTCTGTTTTTAGAATTGTCGAAATTGCATTTTGCACTTGTGCATTATCTGTAATATCCGTTGGAATCGTTGTAAAGAACTGTGATTCAATATTTTTTCGGCTGAGTCCATAGACTTTGTGCCCTTTTTTACCGAAATATTCAGCCAATGTAAAGCCAATTCCTGATGAGGTTCCTGTGATGATTATGGTGCTACTTTGTTTCATATTTGCAAAAATAGAATTTATAAACCCTAAAAGGAATTATTACAAGCCAAATAAGTATGTTGTTAATAAGTGGAATTCCAACTGAAATGAAACTTCCCAGATGGCTATCATAGTGGTTTTCTGATGTATAATACCAGGATAAGTCTTTTCTTTCGGTGATAGTAGTATACCAAAAAAGGATATTAAAGATTATAAGTACTATTGTTGATACTTTGTTTTCTATTTTTATTGAAAAAATAAAAACTAACAGAAAAAAGAGAAGATTAATTTCGGGTTGCCGTTCGATACCAAAATATCTTATACCATCAACCACTGCCATAAATAGACAGATTATTAGATTAAGAAGGATAAATCTTTTTACAATAGAGTTTGTACGAGCAAAATTTTTGTATGACAATGATTTATACAATTGCAATAAGTTAAACTATTAGAATTGAGCCAAAATTCTCCCAAAACTTCGGATACGACTTGTCGACTACTTCTGGATTTTCGATTGTCAATTCTTTAACCAAACAGAATGGCGCAAAACTCATCGCCATCCGATGGTCGTTATAGGTTTTAATTTTAATATCTTCATCTGGCGTTTGAAACTGGATAGAGCGAATGCTACTTTCTGTAATCTCCGTTTTGCATCCGATTTTTGAAAGTTCATTTTGGAGCGCAACCAGTCGGTCTGTCTCTTTGGCTTTCAATGTAGCAAGACCTGTAATCTCAAACGGAATTTGTAGGGCTGCTGCCGTGACACAAACCGTCTGTGCTATATCTGGACAAGCGTTCATATTCAATTTAATTTTTTCAGGAAGCAGAACGCTGCTTTCGGGGAAAAGAGAAATGGTATTTTCCGCTTCATCTGTTATAGTATTGACTCCAAAACAATCCCAATAAATTTCCCTCAAGATAGAATCTCCTTGAAGCGAATAAGTTCTGAAGCTTTTGATATTGATGTTTTGTCTACCAATCGCACACAATGAGTAGAAGTAACTTGCCGAACTCCAATCGCTTTCTACTTCGTAATTTCTAAGGTGAGAGTGGACTGTAGGTTCGATATAAGGATGAACTTTGATTTTGTTTTCCTTCAATTCGTTTTCGATGCTCAAATCAGATAGCATTTTCAAAGTCATTTCTAGATACGGAAGCGAAGTGATTTCGCCAACCAATTCTAATTGTAAACCATTGTGAAGTTTTCCTCCAATCAAAAGAAGTGCGGTAACAAACTGCGACGAAATATTTGCTGCTACACTTACATTGCTTTTAACCAGTTTTTGACCTTTGATTTTAAGAGGTGGGAAGCCTTCTTCTTCAAGGTATTCGATTTCTGCTCCTAAAGTTTTAAGGGCATCAACCAATGGTTTGATTGGGCGCTTTTTCATTCTGTCGGACCCTGTTAGAATGACAGTTCGGTCACCGATTGCAAAATATGCAGTAAGGAAACGCATTGCTGTTCCTGCATGATGGATATCGATGACTTCAGCTTCGGTTTTCAGAGCGATTTGGAGAAGTGTAGTATCTTGAGAATCGGAAAGATTATCAGTAATAATGTTCCCAAAGAGTGCATTCAGAATCAATAAACGATTCGAAATGCTTTTCGAACCGCTGATTTGTATCGTTTTATTGGGTAGAAGTTGGGATTTCTTCAATAACATAAAAGGGGAGCAGAGACTGCGGTTTTAAGGATTGAGTTTTTTATTGTTTTGGTGGCGCTCTTTGTCTCGTTCTGTTTTCAACTTCATTTTTTTGTCAAATGCTTCCTGAAGGTTAGTTCCAGTTTGGTTGGCAAGACATAAAGTAACGAACAAAACATCGGCTAATTCTTCACCAAGATTTTTTTCTTTATCGCTTTCTTTCTCACTTTGTTCTCCATATCTTCTTGCAATAATTCGGGCAACTTCGCCCACTTCTTCTGTAAGAATAGCCATATTGGTCAACTCGTTAAAGTAACGTACGCCAACGGTTGTTATCCATTCGTCAACTTGCTTTTGAAGGTTTTCTATTTCCACGAGTCAAATATGAGTAAAAAGTAATGCACAATTATTAATAAATACCTAGCTTTTTTCATTCATCATTATTGATAAGCACCTAAAGTAGGACTGGTCAATCTCGAATTCTGAACCAAATCCAAAGGAACGGTTGCTGCAATAGAAGTGTTTCCGGCTCCTTTCGCAGGTGAAGAGGTGTTCACTCGAAGATTAGGTTTTTCCGTTGAGGTATTCATGAAATCAGGGTCCACATTTTTAAGACAACTCACGATGGAAGAATTACTATCAAAATTGAATCCTGCGGTTGAGGACGAATATTTAACCAAACAATTTTGCAACAAATAGCTGAAAGTTTGTCCAGTAGTTGGACTAAATTCTACGGCGTTAGAATTGTCGCTGTCTAAAATAGAGTTTCTAATACTAAGTGTAAGTCCTGCTGTTTCAGTTGTCCCGCTTGAGTTAACCCAATCATTTGACGCGTAAAGCGATAGAGCAGAGTATAGATTTCCGAAATTCCAATAATTGGCTAATGTTACATGAGTAAGATTGTAATTTCCGCCTTTTTCTATTCCAAAATCTGCGTCACCACAATTGTTCATTACCAAATTGGTGGCAGTTATAGTCGAGTTAATCGCGTGGATTCCCCAATCTTCAAAGGTGTGAATAATGGAGTTGTTAATCGTTGCGGTAGCGTGATTGATTTCTAATCCTGTGGTTCCCCCAAACATTTTTGCATAGTTCATTTGAAGGTTAGAGCCTGCTTCAAAAACCATCGAATTCCAGTTTTTAGGAACAGTATCATATTTCGCCTCACTTCTGTCGCCTCGAAAAAGGACTTCGTTTCCAAGAGTTCCATTCACGTTGACTGTTGCTCCATTGGAGACTTTCATTCCGCTATTTTTGAAGAAAATAACTTTAGTTCCTGGTTCTATGTTAAGAGTTGCTCCCGAATTAAGAGTCAAATCACCATAGATTACTTTAGCTTTATTATTGGTCCAAGTAATAGTTCCGTTAAGTTCGTTGGGGTTGGTAGAAGTTTCAACAAAAAATTCAGCATCATCAACAACAGAAAATAGTGTCACATGTTGTTCTCCTGAAGGATTACTGAATAAAATTCGGTCTTCTGCAATAGATTCGGGTCCAGAAGCGGTTGGTGCAATTTCTACAAAAATATAGAGACTGTCTTTTTTTCTTAAAGGCACATCTGTGAAATCAAATCCCGATTTTCCATCTACATTGATTCGGTAAAGTGAAGAACTTCCTTTCTCTAATCTAATTCGAGGGATGGTCACATCTTTATCTTCGTTATTGTACACCTTTACTTCATAAGTTTCTGAACGAACTTGATGATAAACGGTGTCACAATATACGGTGTCAGTCGAAAAACTGAGCGGTTGAGAGAGTGTCTCAAAATTAATATCATCCTGATTACAAGATACCATAAAAAAGGCAATCCAGAAAGAAATGAATATGGCAATATAGTGTTTCATGAGGAACAAATTAACTCTCAAATGTAGCGAAAATTGTTGAATTGAAGATTCTTCCAACTCTAAAATTTGCATTTCCAAAAGAATGTTTAGAGAGAAAGAATTTGATTTTTAATGATATGAAAAATAAATTTTTGTTTGCGGAATCAAAAATATTTTTTACTTTTGCGGTCTGAATTTTACCAGATGGAGTGCCATTACCATTTCATCAAGCAACATTCACCATTAATAGTTTTAAAATTATGAAAAACGGAATCCACCCAGAGAATTATAGACTTGTTGTTTTCAAAGATATGAGTAACGACGAAGTGTTTTTGTGCAAGTCAACAGCAGAAACAAGAGATACTATCGAGTACGAAGGTCAGGAATATCCATTAATCAAAATGGAAATCTCTTCTACTTCTCACCCTTTCTACACAGGGAAATTGAAGTTAGTTGATACTGCTGGTAGAGTAGATAAGTTCATGAACAAATACAAAAAATTCGCGAAAAACTAATCGCCTATTTTTTTGAAACATATCAAGTCTTCCTTTTTGGAAGACTTTTTTTGTTGTATTTTTGAATGATTTTTTAATAAAAAAACCTTAATACGACTATGCAACTCGTTTTTTCTGATGCACACTTTTGGGAAGATTTCCTTCCTCTTACTTTTACAAAGCCCGTTGCAGAAATGCGTTGCGGAATCCTCACTTTTTCCGAAAGATGGCAAAAATTATTGGAGACTAATGAAGTAAGGTATATTACAGAAAGTTACTTACAAGAAAAATTTCCATCTTACGAAAAGAAGGAAGCTTTGTTTTTGGTTCCCAATTTTATTCCAAGTGAAAAGTTACTCGAGCAGATTCGGGATTTGAAACAAGGTGAAGCACTCGTTTACGAGAACGAACTACTTGCTGCAAAAGTCAATATGGAAAATTTTTCTCTTAATCAAATCGAAAAGATGACCGATGTTGAATCAGAGGATCTCAAAGTATTTGAAAAACCAACCGATTTGTTTTCTTACAATGATTTTGCGATTAATTATGATTTCGATTTGGTGACCAAAGATAGAACTTCTCAACCTTTGTCTTCTACTAATGGATTTCTTGGGAATTTAGCTGATATTTTTATCGAAGAAGGAGCTCAAATTGAATTTGCAACGATTAATGCGAAAACGGGTAAAATCTACATTGGAAAAGATGCCGAAATTATGGAAGGCAGTCTTATCAGGGGAAGTTTGGCGCTGTGTGAAGGTTCCAAAATCAATATGGGTTCCAAAGTTTATGGTGCGACAACGATAGGTCCTCATTGCAAAATTGGAGGTGAAGTCAATAATATTGTCGTCTTTGGTTTTTCTAATAAAGGACACGAAGGTTTTGTGGGGAATTCTGTCATTGGAGAGTGGTGCAACATGGGAGCGGATACCAATTCTTCTAATCTCAAAAATAATTATGCTGAGGTTAAGTTATGGAATTACAAAAGCAGGAAATTCCAGAAAACAGGACTTCAATTTTGCGGTGTAATTATGGGAGATCATTCGAAAACTGCCATTAACACGCAGTTGAATACAGGAACGGTCGTTGGCGTTGCAGCTAATATTTTCAAATCAGGTTTTCCACCTAATTTAGTTGAGAATTTCAGTTGGGGTGGAATGGAAGGTGATGAAAAGTTCTTGCTCAACAAAGCTTTTGAAGTTGCAGAAAAGGTGATGGCGAGAAGAAAAATTTCCTTAACAGATGCAGACCAAAAGATATTAGCATATATTTTTGAAAATTATTAATTTTTGTCAATAGGAGTAGGTTTTGATCCACCTTGTAAATGAATTATATGATTGGATTCAGTCTAATGGTATAAGTGGGTTTTTAATTGTTTTCTTTGTATTTATCTTTAATATAGTTTTGTAAGAAATGAGAAGGAACATTCTATTGGTTTTGTATTCAATTATTGTTTTTGTCGTCAGCGCTCTTCTCGCGTTTTATACTGATGAATATTATAGGGATTTTATTAGAGATTTATTTCTATTGTTCAAAGGAAATCATATTGAATTTACAGGAAAAAATTTTCATTTTTTTTCTTCTTATTTATTCGCATTTACTTTTGGATTTTTTTCTTTGTTCTGCTTTTTGAGCATATGGTATGCCTTCAATAGAATCTTAAGAATCATTACTATATTTTTGATTTA
>NZ_JBYVEB010000072.1:0-16656 GCF_058117085.1 Chryseobacterium sp. CG10_8
AGATTTTTTAGGCAAAGTGGCATTGAAAATGGGTGTGGATAAATTTGATGCAAAATTGCACTTATTCAAAGATGAATTATTAAAACAATTTTTATCTGATGCAAGATTAAAGGAAATTTCTTCTGATGAGAATACGACTCTAATAAATCTTTTAAATGGAACTTATGAAATAAGTTTACATAAACAGAATATTAGGGAATTTAGAAAAACAGATTTCTTAACTCATCAACTACCTTTCAAATATGAAATTGATGCGAAAGCTCCAATATTCAAAAATTTTTTGGATGAAGTTTTGCCTGAGGAAGAATTGCAGAATGTTCTTGCTGAGTATTTAGGTTATGTTTTTATTAAAAGTAAAGCTTTAAAACTGGAAAAAGTATTATTACTATACGGAACTGGCGCAAATGGAAAAAGTGTCATTTTTGAAGTTATTAGTGCATTAATTGGTGCGCAAAATATCACAAATTACTCTTTACAGTCTTTAACGGATAATAATGGGTATAGACGAGCAATGATTTCCAACAAACTTTTGAATTATGCGAGCGAAATAAATGGAAAATTAGAAACAAGTTTATTTAAGCAATTAATTTCGGGAGAACCTATTGAAGCAAGATTGCCTTACGGTATACCACAGATAATCACAAATTACGCAAAATTTATTTTTAATTGTAATGAGCTACCTAAAGAAGTAGAAAACACAAATGCATTTTTTAGAAGATTTATAATTATTCCATTTAAAGTTACTATTCCCAATGAAAAACAAGATAAATATCTTTCTAAGCGAATTATTGAATCAGAATTATCTGGTGTTTTTAATTGGATTTTAGAGGGCCTAAATAGGCTTTTAAAAAACGAGAGCTTTAGTCATAGTGAAATTGTTAAGAATGAAGTTTTACAGTATGAGATTGAAAGTGATGCTGTACTTATGTTTTTAGAGGAATATGAATATGAGCCTTCAAAAACTGAAACACAAACTGTAAATTCCATTTTTCAAGAATATAAAAACTATTGTAACAATAATGGATTTATTGCATGCTCATTAAAGACGTTCTCTCAAAGACTCATCAAAAGAAATTTCACAAAGAAGCGAACTAATAAGCAGACTCTTTATTACATTCAAAAAAAAATTTAATAAAAAAACTACACTTGCAACACTTGTAACACTTATCAAAATCAAGTGTAATATGTGTAATATGTGCAACATTTAAAAAAGATAAAAATTAAATTTATGGCAAACATATTAATAAACAAATTAAAAATTATAGGAAATGAATCTGACATAAAATTATTCATTTCATACATAAAAAGTAAAACAAATGAAAATGTTTTAGTAGATTTTGATTACGAATTTCATGAAGTTAATATATTTGACGATTATATTACTTTTTTTTCAAGAAAACAAAATGTAATTGATTTCTATATACAATTATCAAGATTATTTCCAAATATAGCTCTACATTGTTTTTGCACCACATGTGAAGACCCAAGGGCACTATTTTCTTACAAAGCGATTATCAAAAAAGGGGAAATTCTTGAAGGAACATGCCCAAAAGATGAGTCTGAAGAAGCATACGAAATTTTCTTTGAAATATTTCCTGAAGTTAAAGAGAGTTATATTTATGAAAATGGCTTATATCACTTTATCTTTATCGCATAATAGACTAATAAAAGCGGATATTTTTTCCGCTTTTACTTTATTGCTTGCTTTATTAAACCGATTATGTACTCAATATTTTCTGTGTCTGTGACAAATATTTCATAATCTCCATTTCCCCAATGTCCAGTATTTGAAACGTCTCGCATTAACTTTTTCGGCTCTTTCAATTCTCCCTTTTTAAGGTTAATCCACATTTTTAATCCTTTTAATTGCACACATATATCAACTATATTGGTTTTCGTTTTAAAAGCAATATAATCTTTCTTTGGTTGTATGTAGATTTCGTCCGAAAGTTTTAATATTTCAGCTTTGTAATTTTCATATAATCTTTTTACAAAAACTGGTTTATTTATCAAATGCTTTTTCTCACTATGCTGCTTTTTTGATACTTTAGATACGCTGGGCAATATCTTTTTTACTTCATTATTACTAACATTTTTTTGTTGGGTGGGTAATTCATCTACTTTGGATTGAGCATTAATATTCTTTTTCCCATTTTCAGTTTTTATATTATTATCAGCATTTTGTTTTAGACTTAAAATCAAATCAAATATTTTTTTAAATCCTTCAAAATCTTCTACATTATAACTTTTTGCTTTTGTGGCAAATGATTTTTTAAAATTACTATTTGTATGGTTTGGTAATTCATTTGAACATTCAACATCCTCAAATAGAAAATCTTTATATCTTTCTAAAGGATAATAATCTTCTATTACAAATTTAGATTTAGTATAACCTTCTTTTTTAGGAATAAAATTAATGTGAATTTTATTTTTAGTAGCTCCATTAAACTCTTCTATTTTACCATTATACTCCAATGTTTCCCTTACTGCTTGCAAACCTGCATCATCTCTATCTACAAAAGCAAAAGTTGGTGAATTAATTGGAAACTCATCCACAAAAAGTTTTAAGCCACTTGCTCCATTAAATGGCAAATATTTAAAGTTAAGATTTTTGTATTTTTCATTAACAGAAGATAATTTTTCTAATGCTGTTTCTAAATGCATTATATCAGTTTTTCCTTCTACGAGGATAGTATCTTTAATTTCGCTTAGAAAACTGTTTTGTTGTTGCTTACTCCAAAACTCTTTAGTTAATTCATTAATAATAAATTGTCGGTCTTTTTTTATCAGTTCTCCATCTGTAAGCATAAAAACATTTTCATCTTTAAAACTTTGGGTAAGTGTTGGAGAATGTGTCGTTATTATAATTTGCCTTGTTCCTTCATAAGGTTCAAAAACTTTAATAATTTGGTCTTTATTATTAATGTGTATGTGAGCATCTGGCTCGTCAAGTAATATTAAAGTATCTTCGGAACTAGCAAATTCTAGTGTTGCTTTTATAAGCAGCATTTTCTTTTGTCCTTCACTTAAAGAACTTACATTGACACCATTATTAAAAACTATTTCTACATCATCAATAATTTTCTTATCAGCAGGAGTAAAGGCAATATATAAAGAACGAAATACATCGGCACTATCATACCCAACAGCAAAGGCACTAGAAAAAGCACTACTAAATGCTCCCCCAATTTTAGCTTTAAATGTATTTAAAGAATATACCTCAACATCATCTATCCTTTTTATAAAACTCAAAGCAGGACTATTATTATAATCTTTGTATTTATCTTTAAAAAACTTGAATCTTATTTCATTTACTGTAACAATTCCAAGTTTGTTTTTGATAAAATCTTTAACATCGTCTGCATCAGATATAAGTAAAGAGAGTAATATTAAATTCCAATAAAACTTATTCAAGTAGAACATTTTAGGGTATTCTAATACGTTTGCTTGATTTACTCCTGCTATATAATTCATATAAACAGGTCTGTAATATTTTTGCCAAAGTCGGTCTTCTTCTCCACTATATATAGCAATTACTCTTTTAGGTAAATGTTCTTTAATATCAAAAACAGGATTCCCATTTACTGCAAATGCTCTTGATTTGCTATTACTTGTAATGGCAATCGTTGTATTATTAAAAGTTTCATATTCTAAAAAATAAGCAAACTCATCTTTTTCATCTAAAAATAAAGATTTGAAAATAGAACTAAAAACCTCCAATATATTGCTTTTACCACTACCATTATTCCCAATAAAAGCAGAAACTCCGTTACAAGAGCTAAAATCAATTTTTAGATTATGAAAATTTTTATAGCTTCCATGTATTTCAAGTTTTTTTAGTTTCATAATAACTTAATTAAAAATTTCTTTTTCAAATTCTTCAATGGCTTCTTCCCTGTTTTTACTGCTTAAAGCATTTAACTCTTTTATTTGTTCTTTAAAAAAGTTAATAGTATCTATTATTTTAATTTGAATTTCTAAAGGAGGAAGAATTATATTGTAATCTTTTAACATTTGAGCATTTAGATTTGGTTGATTATTGCCACTTGCCATTTCTCTAATCCTGTCGTATTCGCCCATTAAATATATCCATAAATAATCTGTCAAAATAACAGTATTATTAATATTGAACAAAACAGCACAAGCCTGATTGGTTGATGCATCAATACCCAATTTTGCGGTTCGCCCTCTTGTTGCTCCTTGCCCATACATTGCAATAATTAAACTATCTTTGGGATAAATTTTTGCACTGCTGTTTTCAATTGCTTCCTGTGTTATTTTTTCTTCGGTATCATATATAATATTATTGACAACTTCTCCTGTTTTTATCCAAGGAATATTTCCGTTGTAATATTCTTTCCTTTCTCGACTTGGAGTACCACCGCTACTAATTGTACATATATCTTTAATTTTTTTTATCTCGAAAGATTTTCTCAATATTATTTTGTTTGTATTATTTTGATTTGTTCCCCATTTATCAAAAGATGAGTAGTTATATATTTTCAAATAAGTCCCTATCTTTTTTTCATAATCATTCTTTTTATGTTCTACGCCCAACTGTTCAAACAAATAGTTTTCTATTTCGGTTTCTATAGTTTTGGCTTGCTGTTCTTGTTGGTTGGCAAGTTGTATTTTTAGGTTGTATCGTGCTACTATCCTGTTTTGTTCCTTAAGACTTGGTAGTGGAACTTCAATATCTAAAAATTCTTCTTGTTTTACTCTAGCCTTTGAGATGCCAGAAGTCTTACTATTCAACAAATTTTTGAAAGCATTACTTCTTAAAACTTTTATCAAAAAATCACCTGAAACTAATTTTGTATTAAAAGTAAATGTTGGATATTCATTACTTACACCAAAAGGACTATTGCCAATATCATTAAAGTAAATACATCCGTGCCTAACATTTATTTTAGAATAGATTATTGCATTTTCAGGAACTAAATTTAGTCCACCTTTATAGCTATTAATTTCCTCAAAATCCCTTAAAAATAACTGACCTCCAAAATTTATTTTTGAAATTATTTGCCATTCATTTTTTATCATTTCTTCTTTTGAAATACTATGTTTATAAGGAATCAATATTTCTCTTAATCTAACTTTATTTTCAAAAGTGAGATTTAAATTTTGCTTATAACGTTTTGTATCCCACAAAAAAAAATTAGAATAAGTTACAAAAGCCAAGTAATTAGATTTTTGCATATTATTTTCCATAAAATTCTACAGATTCACCCAGTTCCATTCTAAAGATGTTTTCGTCTATAATTTTATATTTTACCTGTTCTATTACATTATTCCAAAGTTGGTTCTCCTTTCTGTAAATGGTAAACTCTGCTTCTAGGGGTTCAAGCTCATTTTCTATAACAGCTCCTGTGGTGCTAATTCCCGCTTTTTCTACTTCGGCTATGGGTATTTGGTAATCAAAACGCTCTTTTATTTTTTGTTTGGTTTTGCTTTCTAATTCTTGCTCTAACTGTTTTAGTTTTTCTTTTAGTTCTTTTTTTTGTTCTGCCGTTGGTTTTTCGGGATAAGTCTTTATAATATTTTCACTTTCTAGTTTGTACAATGTGGCTTGAGTAGCTTTTTCTGTTCTTTCAATGAATTTATATTTTTTAGCTTCCTCCTCGGTAAACTTTTTAAAGAACAATAAACTTGGTTTTACAGTAGCACCACTCGCAATAAAAACGTCTTGTGGTATAGAGGTAATTAGTAAAATTTTGGCTACTCCTTCTACATAATCACGTATTTTTTGCAGGTTAGTATTGTTTAAAACACCTTCGGGCAATACAATACCCATTCTACCTCCAGGTTTCAATAAGTTCAAACATCTTTCTATAAATAAAACCTCGGTAAGTGTACTCATTGCACCTGTTTTAAACAAACTCAATAAAGGTTTTCCTATATTGTTGTTTACTTGTTTTAAGGCATCATCGTATGCTTTTCCGTAACGTTCACGGTATTTTTTAATACGTTCTTGGTCTGTATATTTATCAGCTTCACTTATTTTTAAAGACTTTTCTACTCTTGCTCCGAATGGCGGATTGGTTAAAATAATATCAAAACGGTTTTCAAAAATTCCGTTTACGTTTAATAATCCGTCGTTGTGGTGTACGCCACCGTGTCCGTCGCCGTGCATTATCATATTCATTTTGGCAGTACGGCTCATTCTTGGGTTAGCATCTGTACCAAAAATACAATCGTAGCTTAATATACGCAACCTACTTTTTGGATTGTTTATATCTAATTCGGCATTGAGTTTGGCAAATAAATCATTTACAATTTCATCTACTTTTTCTTTTTCTTTCTCCGATTTTTTTTCAAAAGCATCATCATAATACAAGGCTTTTATGCGTTCTTTTTCTTCGTGTATTTCAAGCTCTATTTTTGCTCGTACATATTCAAATGCCTTAATTAAAAATCCACCACTACCACAACAAGGGTCGCAAATAATTTCACCTTCTTCTGGGTCTAGTACTTTTACCATAAAATCTACCACCGTTCTTGGGGTAAAAAATTGCCCTAGTTCTCCCCTAAAAGTTCTTCCTAAAAATTGCTCAAAGGCAATACCTTTTACATCATCACTGGTAGTAGAAAGGTTGTAGATTTCAAGCTCTTTAACGATTGCTTCAAAACTATTTTCTCTTATCCGAATAATTTCTGTTGGTTCAAATAAATCATCATCTTTTAAGTCTTCTTTAATTTTTCTAAATAATTCTTGATAGAACAAATCATCTTTTTTTGTAAAAGATTCTAAAAATTGTTTCTTCTCTTTTTTATAAACTTCTAGTGAAAAAATGTTACCTTCTTTATTTGCTCTCTCATATAAAGTTTTTATAAAAAGAACTTTGCTAATTTCATCAAAAGCCGCTTCGGGAGATAGTTTATCATTGTTACGAATTATATTATGGCATTTATACAGGGTTTTACTAAAGTCTTCTCTTACAAAGTCATTAGTTTTGTTTAATAATTCCTTTATCTTCTTGCTATCTTGTGCTTCTTCATTATTTGGTATATCCAAAATTTCATCTACATTTTTCGAGGCTGTTCTATATGTTTTAGTAAATATTTTTGTCTGTTTTGAATTTGTTGCAACAAAAAAATCCACTCCAATTTTTTTTGCTATTTCAATACCATTAAAATAATCTTCAGAACGAATAATAATACTATCCGATTTACATTGGATAAAAATTAAAGGTTTTTCCTTAGCAATTTTACTTTTAATGTTCTTCCAAACCACAATATTAAATCTCACACCAATTTCGATTTTTTTGTTTATGTGGAAATCTTGAGCCATTTGCTCTAACGAAAAACCATAATAATTTACTAATCTACAAATATATTCTTGTCTAACTCTCTCTTCAGGTGTCTTTATAAGCCACTTATTGAGTAATGGAGCATATATCTTGTTATCTTTTACCTCTACCTGCATCATTATTTTGTAATTTTTGTAGGATTAATTAATTCTCTCACATCTATGTCTAAAATCTTAGAAATAATAATAAGTTTTTCTAAAGAGGGTTGTACCTCATTTGTACACCAACGTGAAACAGTCGTCTCATTATTGTTGAGCTTTTCAGCAAGCCACTTATTTGTTTTTTCTTTTTCAGCCAAAACAACTTTAAGTCGATTTATTGCTCTATTATCCATATAAATCTGCATTTGGTGTAAATATAACAACTTATTATGGGACTATTGTTATGTTTTTTTTAATAACAAAAAATATAACAGAATTTTAAATCTGTGTAAGGTATTGATGAAAGGCAGTGCGTAACATATTGCAAAAAGCAAAAAAATGTTTTACAGTAACTAAAAGCCTTACAAATAAATAACTATTTTTGTATTGAAAATAAAATAAGATAATATTACATATTAGCGTCCCTATTTAGTTAGCTAAACCGACCAATTAAATAACAAATACAAGGGAATAAGAGATGCACTCGTCTAACGGCGTGGGCTTTCTATTCTTTGTATTGCGTTCTTGGTCGGACGTTGCTAACTGATGGAAATGTCCCACGCTATTTATATTAATTAATAACTCTTTTGGGGCATAAAGAGTACATTATTACAAATGAGTATTTCTATTAAATTCAAGCAGACGATTTCTTTAGGCTTGATTGCAACATCATTTATTAGTTGTTCAAATGACAAAATCGGAAAATACACAAAAGAAGATTTACCCTCTAATTTTGAGTATAAAATTCTCAAAGATGAAAGCAATCCTAATATTGAAAAAAACCAATTGATTGTTAAAATCAATCAAAAAATTACAGAAGGTCAAATTGCTACATTAGCAGAGGAGTTATTTAATTCTAAAGAAAAACAAAAACGTTTTTATATTGCTTATGTACTTGAAGGAAATGAAAATAGTGTTGTTTATTGGGCAAATAGTGATTTTGACCCTGAATTAGAAATAACAATCAATGGTTCCATTACTAACGAAGATAATTCAATGCTTCAAAAAGCAAAAGAAGTAGAAGGGAAAATAATTGGAGTGTTTAAAGAGGATGCATACACCTTTGCCTTTTATACAGTTTATGAAGATAAAGGAAACTTATTTATAAAAACATCATTTAAAAATGGACAATCTATGTTAGAGCGAGTAGCAAGAATGGATTTGACACAAAAAGAATATAAACTTGTCAGCAATGATGGAAGCAGTAACGGAGAGTACTATATTTTAAAAGATGATGTTTTAGAGTTTTATGATAAAGAAAACACCAAATTTACAGAGGCAACTAAAGTAGAATAATTGACTTACAATACATTTACAATACAAATATAAAAATGAAAAAATCGCAACTACTTAAAAATAAGTTGGTTGCGATTTTTATTAGTAGCGGGGACACGACTCGAACGTGCGACCTCCGGGTTATGAGCCCGACGAGCTACCTACTGCTCTACCCCGCGATATTGGATTGCAAATATACGAACATATTTTACAATCGCAAATAATTTCGCATTATTATTTTGAAAAATGTAATTTAGCTTTGGTATTCAGAGAGTTAATTTTTATTATGTGTGGTGGTTTTAGCCTTTTGTTATTGGTTTTTTTTTTATTTTTTTGTGAAATCCATCATTTATCATTTCTTCAAATTTTTTTGATTTTATGAAATCTCCTACCTTTCGCTCTCTTTTTGATCTATGAAAAAAGTCTTCGCTGCCCTTATATTAGTATCTATTTTCTCATGTAGAAATCATGACGAAACGGTTCCTGTAGTTGAAGTAGAGGAGACGGTAGTTAAACAACCATACCAAGATCCTTATTTTTTGTCATCAAGCCAAACGTACATTTATGACCAAAATGCTGTCCCCGAAGTCAAATTGGAGATATCACTAGCAGAATGGAACAAGCTTCTTAATTACTATGACCAAAATAACTATAATGAGGAATATGTTGTTGGTCGGTACACTTTTCAGAAAAATGGGAGTGGAGAAGTTCTTGATAGCATCGGTCTTAGATTACGTGGCAATACCAGTAGAAGAAGACCAGAAGGTGTAACAGGGCAAGCTCATAGCACCACAGATCCTAATTGGAATCATACGAGTTTTACGGTGAATTTTAAAAAATATCGAAAAACTCAATTGTTTCATGATTCAGAGAAGTTGATTTTGAAATGGTTCAAGGATGATCCCATGTATGTCAGGGAAGTTTATTCCTATGATTTGTTTGAGAAATTTGGAGTTTGGACGGTTCCTCAGTCTAGTTATTGTAAGCTGACCATTCATGTAGAGGGAGATGTGAAACCAGTTTACTATGGAGTATATCAGATGGTTGAACCGGTGGATGATGTCTATCTCAAGAATCGAGCAAGTTTCTTTTCGGCGACAGGAAATTTATGGAAAGCCAATTGGGGAGCCAGTCTTAAAGATCCCTCAACTAATTTAATGGGAATTGAAGAAGTGACGCTTACCAATAATTATACACCCATCTACGATTACAAAGGTAAGAAAGCTAGTTTGGATGTGGCAAAAGCTCAGTTGTCTGATTTTATTTCCAATGTCAATAATAAGACAGGAGATGATTTTAAGAATTATATCACCCAGAAAATGGATGTTAATCTCTTTTTGAAAACATACGCAGTCAATGTTGTTGTTGGAATGTGGGATGATTATTGGAATAATTCTAATAACTTTTATTTCTATTTCGATGCTGCAGGTAAATTTTATTTTATTCCTTATGATTATGATAATACTTTGGGTACCTCACTTCTAATGATCGATTCGGGTATGCAGAATCCTTTGATGTGGGGTAAAAGTTACGAAAATCCTTTGGTCTCCAAAGTTTTGTCAATTCCAGAATTTAAGTCACAATATCTTCAGTATCTTCGAGATTTGGTAAGCAAGAAGTATGATCTCTTTTATGTCGATTACAGTCAACAAAGAATTGAGACTTGGCAAAATTCTATTTCTGCCTATATTATGAATGAGACTGGGGAAGATATTTATATGTACGATTCGCCGGCTTCTTGGGGAAATTGTAGCTTCTATAAGTTGAGAGGTGATAGTTCTAATGACAATTTTTTCACTCGGAAAACATTAAGTATTCCTAAATAATTTTTTGTATCTGTAAATCAGTTTGTTATAAAATATTTTTATATATCACTAAAAAAATAGTTGTATATTAAATTTAGTTTTCTACATTTGTATAACTATAACATTAGTGATATAAAAAGTAATCTTACTTTTTCGCTATAATAAACTGAAGTAAAAATGAAAATTCAACAATTAACAAAGGCAGAAGAACAAGTGATGCAGTATCTATGGAAAATTGAAAAAGGTTTTCTTAAAGATATTCTCGATCAGTTTTCGGAACCGAAACCTCATACCAATACCGTATCAACAATTTTGAAAGTCCTCAAGGAAAAGAGTTTTGTTGATTTCAATGTATTTGGAAGACAGCACGAATATTTTCCATTGATTACGCAAGAACAATACAGTGGAAAGTCCATGAAAAGCTTGGTTAAAAATTATTTTTCTGGATCTTACAAAAATGCCGTTTCGTTTTTGGTTGAAAAAAATGAGATGTCCATTGAAGATTTGGAATTGCTACTTAGAGAGCTTAAAAACAAAGACTGATGGAACCTTTTTTCATATACTCCATCAAAGTTACCCTATTTTCGGGGATAATGTTTGGGTATTACTCCTTATTTCTGAAGGACAAAACATTTCATCACTACAACAGGTTTTATCTTTTGTTGACAGTGATTCTAAGTTTGGCTTTACCGTTATTAAAGGTAAGCTACTTCACGATTGAAGTTGATCCTCAGTTGTATTACTTGCTGAGTACAATTCAATCTCCAAGTACGATTGAAGCTACTAATAATAGCACAATTTATTATAAAGTTATCTTCGCCATTATAGGTGTGGTTGCTTTGTTTTTTATTTGCCGATTTGTGGTTGGCGTATTGAAAATCAGAAGGATAAAAAGGGACTTTGTCAAAGAAAATCTTAATGGTATACATTTCTATAATACAGACTTAGAGGATGCTCCATTTTCATTTTTCAAAGATTTGTTTTGGAAGAAAAGTATTTTACCAGATTCTGACCTTGGACAACAGATCTTGAAGCACGAAATGGTGCATATCGAACAAAGACACAGTATAGATAAAATCATTCTAGAAGTGGTTAAAGGAATTTTTTGGTTCAATCCATTTTTTTGGTGGATTCATCGAGAGATTCATTTGATACACGAATATTTGGCGGACAAAAAAGCCGTGAAACAGCACGATACAAAGGCATTTGCGCAGATGCTTTTAGGGAGCTATTTTTCGGGTGCAGTCTTGCCGGGAACCAGCCCATTTCTTAATTCTAACCTTAAAAAAAGACTCAAAATGTTACAAACCTCAAAAACCAAATACAGTTACTGGAGAAAGTTATTCGCACTTCCTTTAGTTTTTATTCTATGTTTTGCTTACCTAATTAATGCGAAAAATAGAGAGATAGAGAAGACCAACAAAGTTGTGAAGGATTTCTTTCAGAATTTAACTCAAACCAATCAATCAACAAGTAATCAAACTCCATCTGGGAAGGATATTTCAAGTGTAGCGACAGCTGATGGTGAAGATATTTATGTCTATGAAGGAAAAGAAGTAAGTGCAGAATATTTCACAGAAATGAAGCAAAAATATGCTAATAATTCCGAGTATTATTTCACGAGTTCTTCTAATTATATAGACAAAAATATGCCGACAATTTTCTCAGGCGGCAAAGTCAAAAATGAACGTGCAATTGATGAAAAAATTGGTAAAATTGTTGAAAAAGTATGGCAATCTGAACCATTAACTGAAAAAATGCCTGCCGAAACAAATGTAGATATCGAAGAAAAACTCAAAAATTCTACGGATAATAGTCTATTTATTATTAACTCGAAAAAAGTAACAAAAAATCAGTTTCTTGATTATAAAAATAGTAATAAGGGTAATAGAAATGTTATTTTTAGCTATTCCGGAGCTGAAGGTAATGATCAAGATCATTGGGTTTTTGGAGAGTATGAAAAGTACGGAGTCTTTTCCATAATGAATCTGGATGGGAATGGTCAATCTGACTCTAAGAAATTCCATAAACTTATTAAAGAAGTCAATCCTCGCTGGTATTATGAGCAAATTATTAATAACAAATACGGGAAAATAGAAGCAGAAAAAAGGAAAAAACGAGGAGAAAAAGCAGGCACAATTTTTGTCGAGCAAATTGATGAAAAGGCTTCTGATTCTGAAAATACTGTAAATGCTACCAGCAATTCTTCAACTTCCATAACTTCTGCAATGGCTTACAGTGATAATGTTAAAACTTATTATGTAAATGGAAAGAAAGTCACTAAAGAAGAGGTGGAAAATCTGAAACCGGAAATGATTAAATCTGTTGAAATTAGTAAGTTTGAAGATAGAAAGAGTGGTGAAATTTTCATAATAACCAAATAGTTTAACATCATGGAATCCTTCTTCCTTTACATTCTTAAAGTCGTTCTGTTTTCAGGAGTGATGTTTGGATATTATTATTTGTTCCTAAAGGATAAAACTTTTCATCATTACAATCGGTTTTACCTTCTGTTAACGGTGGTTCTAAGTTTGACTTTGCCTTTACTGAAGATTAGTTATTTTACCATCGAAGTCAATCCCAAATTGTATTTGCTTCTGAGCCAAATGCAAACTAATGAACTCCCTAAAGAAACATCCAATGTTTTACTATATTTTACAATTATTGCTGCAGTTTTGGGACTGGTTGCTCTCTATTTTATGAGCCGATTTGTGGTTGGAGTGATCAAAATTAATATGTTCAAGAGAAAGTACAAGAAGGAAAACTACAATGGAATCAACTTCTATAATACAGATTTGGAGAATGCCCCATTTTCATTTTTCAGAAATCTATTTTGGAAACGCAGTATTTTACCAGATTCTGACCTTGGACAACAGATTTTAAAGCACGAAATGGTGCATATCGAACAAAGACACAGTATAGATAAAATAATACTGGAAGTAGTTAAAGGGATTTTTTGGTTCAATCCATTTTTTTGGTGGATTCATCGCGAGATTCATTTGATTCACGAATATTTGGCGGATAAAAAAGCCGTGAAACAGCACGATACAAAGGCATTTGCGCAGATGCTTTTGGGAAGTTACTTTTCAGGGACCGTCTTGCCAGGAACCAGTCCGTTCCTTAACTCTAACCTAAAAAAAAGACTCAAAATGTTACAAACCTCAAAAACCAAATACAGTTATTTAAGAAGATTATTGGCTTTACCTTTATTATTTGCTCTCGCTTTTGCTTATATGGTTAATGCTAAAAACAAAGAAATCAAAGAGACCAATGAGTTGATTGAAGAGATAGCAAAAGAAGTTTTTCCAGTAGATAATGATACCATAAGACCTAAGTCTACAAAGGAATCAGATGGAAAGGCGCAGATTTCTAAAAATGATGAAAGATATGAAGTTGATGCAGTATTGTATTCAGCCGATGATGAAAATGCCCCACTTTCTAAAAGCATTAAAGAGGCAAGTAATTCTGATAAATTTTTTATCGACAACAAAGAAGTTCCCATGGAAGAATTCCTAAGTTTCTATAAAAAGAATTATAGAAGTCCAGATTTCATGTTCATGCATTCAGACTCTAATCAAAGAGGATTGAAAGTATATTCTGCTGTTCCTCTATCTAAAGAAAAAGAAGGGACAGATTTTTTTCGAAAGCAGATTGAGTTAGATAATAAAGATGGCAATTCATCATCGAATCATTCAAAGAAAAAGCATAACCAATCTGAAGTTTCTGCTAACCAAAACAATCCTTGGGTAATTAGTGTTGATGCTCATTATGTTGGAGATCCCACGGAAGAAAATGCTGCTAAAGCTGAAGCTAAAGCAAGAATTGTTGAAAACGTAGCGAGCCAATCCGAAACAAAAACTGGATGGAAAGAAGAATTTCTTAAAAGTGACCCGAATATATTATCTATAAAGGGTATGGAGCATAACGATTTTAAAATGTATTACTATATGAACAAAAAGCTAAATATGGGACAGATGATTGGGGTTCGTAAAGATAAAAGTGGAAATTTTGATGAGCCAGAAATCTATATCGATGGCATTGAATTTAAGGGTGATATGAGCGCTATACCTCTCAAAGCAGATGAGATTAAGGGAATTTATCCGAGTTCAAAAAATATAGATGAATATGATGCAGGTAGAATCAACATCGTTACAACTAGAAAAGATTCTTCCAATAGAAAGTAGAAAAATAGACTCTAACCTTTAGATTTTATCAAAACACAATAAATTCATATTAACTATTTCGTTTACGGCGGGAGCTTTGCTCCCGCCGCAAACATTCTGAATCAAAAAATATTTATATCTTCGTTAGAGACGAAAAAACACTTTATGAAAAAACACCTTTTAATTTTCCTATTTTCCTTTTCGATATTTCAAGCGCAAGTTCATCGCTTTTTTTATGAATACAAATTCACCATCGACTCAACAAAGAAAGACTCTTTGCAGAAAGAGATGATGGTTTTGGATATTTCACAAAAAGGTTCACAATTTATGAGCAATAACAAGAAAACCTCCGATTCTATTATTACAGAAATGCATAAAAAGAATCCTGAGAAATTTGATTATTCCGGTATAAATTTTGGAAAAGTTTCCACCGTTATTGAAAAATCATATCCTGATTTCATTGTGATTGATTATGAGTATGTTGATATGGATAGATATATAATCCAAGATGATCGAAAGATGAATTGGAAAATTTTGCCAGAGAAAGAAAAAGTTGGGGAGTTTATGGCGCAAAAGGCAACAATGGATTTGTACGGGCGACGATGGACAGCTTGGTTCACAACGGAAATACCCTTTCAAGACGGACCTTACAAGTTTCATGGACTTCCTGGTTTGATTGTTAAATTGGAAGAGGATAGTAGAACTCATCTTTTCGAATTGAAAGCTGTAAAACAACTGAATTGGTTAAAAGATTGGGATAGTGACATTAAAAGAAATGAATATCACAAGCCTATTAAAGTTGACGAAAAACAATTTCAGAAAGTTATTCTTGATAGCAGGAAAGATCCAACGAAAGGAATGCGTCAAATGATGTCACAAGAAGGGTGTGGTGTTCGAAATGCAAGATGAAAAAGGGAACGCCATTGATATTAAAAAAGAGATGAAAAATATGGAAGTAATGCAGAAAGAAATTAACAAGCGCGAAAATAATTTTATAGAAAATGATATACTTGATTAAATGAACTTTATGAAGAAAACAATTTCCATTTTAGTATTCTTGCTTTCAATTTTTTATTTTGGGCAGAATCAGAGATTCATCTATGAATACCGATTTGCACCAGACTCTACCAAAATAGATTCGACATTAACAGAAATGATGTATTTGGATGTTTTGGATAAAGGATCCAAATTTTATAGTTACACGGTATATCATTCGGATTCATTGATGAAAGCCAATCTCGAAAAACAAATGCAAGCAAGTGGAACAATTAAGTTCGATTCGAAAATGAAAAAAGGAAATGTTCGGTATTCGGTTTCCAAGACATATCCGGACTATCAAGTTTTTTTCCATTCAAGAATATTAGGGGATTCTTACAAAGTGAAAGAACAGCGAAAACTTAATTGGAAAATTTCCTCAGAAAAACAAAAAATTGGAATATGGAATGCTCAAAAGGCCGAAGCAGATTTTGCAGGAAGGCATTGGATTGCTTGGTTTTGTAGCGAAATACCAATTCAAGACGGTCCATACAAATTTCATGGACTTCCTGGTCTTATTGTTAAAGTAGATGACCAATCAAATTCGCATCATTTTGAGCTCAAAGGAATCGGTGTTCTCAATGAAGAAGTTGAAAATAGAATTTTCAAAACTAACGAAATCGACATCAATGCCAAACAATTCAAGAAAGTAGTGGACGAATACGAAGCTGATCCTACTCAAGGGCAAAAGCGAATGATGATGGATGGTGTGGTTATTCAGATGGAAGGCAACTCAAGCGACAATGCAAAATTTATGAAGCAACAAGAAGAGAGAGCGAAAAAGAGAATGAAACAGAATAATAATAAAATCGAAAAAGATATTCTCAATTAATAAAAATTGCGGCGGGAGCAAAGCTTCCGTCATAAAGATTTATTGAATTAGGCATTTAAGCAATAATTTGTTTGTAAGAGATTGGTTTTGATATAA